>JBNMOV010000231.1:0-7755 GCA_051275765.1 Maribacter sp.
GATGATAAAAAAGACAAAGAAAACCCAATACATCTTCCTATACAATAACCAAGGCAAACCCACTATCATTTTCAATAAATTAAAAGAGATAGGTTCTCCACTTTTCCAATGATTGACATATTGGTCTAACCTACGCTGTATGAAACTATGGAGCTGTCTTTCCAGTTCTTCATCATGAATAGGTTCATCTTCATCTTGAAAGCTGATGTCGTCTAGGATTTCATCTGGCATAAGTAAACTCGATTTTATTTTCTAGTAGAGTGAAAGGCATCAGCCATGTATCACATGGGTTTGAAAAACCCCATGTTTGGAAATATGTAGCTTAAAATAGTCTTTAACATGGGGATTTAAACCTCATGTAGTCACTCTCATGTTGAAGCATATCTTATTCTTCCATCATCTTCTTCAATTCATTCAATTTCAACATACACTCTATAGGAGTCATCGAATTCAAATCCATATCTTCTAATGATTCCTTCAATTTTCCAGCTACAGGATCGACTGTTTCAAAAATAGAAAGTTGTAGATTAGAAGGTGCTTCTATGTTTTGTAGAATGTCTTTAGTCTCTACATTACCATTGCTATCAGACATTTTCTTTTCTAATTGAGTAAGAATGACACTAGCACGTTCTACAATACTTCTAGGCATTCCTGCCATTTTTGCTACATAAATACCAAAGGAATGATTGCTCCCTCCTTCTACTAATTTACGTAAGAAAATGATTTTCTGATTTATTTGCTTGATCGCAATACTAAAGTTTTTAATCCTAGGGAACTTAGTCGCTAATTCATTCAATTCATGATAGTGTGTAGCAAATAAAGTCTTAGGTGCAGCGATGCCATTATCATGCAAATATTCAGCAATCGACCAAGCGATGGAAACGCCATCATAAGTACTTGTTCCACGTCCTATTTCATCTAATAGAATCAAACTTCTATCAGAAATATTATTCATAATAGAAGCAGTTTCGTTCATTTCTACCATAAAGGTAGATTCTCCAGAACTGATATTATCACTCGCTCCTACTCTAGTGAATACTTTGTCTATCCAACCTAATTTTGCCGATTCTGCAGGCACGAAAGATCCCATTTGAGCCATCAAGGAAATGAGTGCTGTCTGACGAAGCAAAGCTGATTTACCCGCCATATTGGGGCCAGTAATCATCATGATTTGTTGATCGTCCTTGTCTAAATAAACGTTATTAGGAACATAAGGATTATCTATAGGCAATTGTTGTTCTATCACTGGGTGACGACCATTTTTGATGTCAATCGCATGACCTTCATTCATTTCTGGGCGGCAATAATTATGCTTAGTCGCCACTTTAGCAAAAGATAATAAACAATCCATTCTAGCGATTACGCTGGCGTTATGCTGAATAGGTTGGATATAATCTGCTAGGTCAGAAACTAGTTTAGTGAAGATTTTTTCTTCTAATCCTAGTATCTTTTCCTCTGCACTGAGGATTTTGGTTTCTAGTGTTTTGAGTTCTTCTGTGATGTATCTTTCTGCTCCTTTTAAGGTTTGTTTTCTTACCCAATTATCAGGAATCAATCCTTGGTTTTTATACCTATTCGTCACTTCTAGATAGTAGCCAAATACATTATTAAAGCCTATTTTCAAACTAGTAATACCTGTCTTTTCAGATTCTGTTTTCTGAATTTCTACTAGCAGTTCTTTGGCATTATTAGAAGTATTTCTGTAATCATCGAGTTCTGCGTTTACGCCATTAGCGATCACACCACCTTTGTGCAAATTCACAGGTGGTTCTTCTATGATTTTTTGAGCGATTTGTTCCTTGATGACACTGCAAGGATTAATGGCATCTGCTAGTTTTGTCAGATAATCATTTCCTGTTGCCATCATCATTTCCTTGATAGGAACGAGTGCTCCTAAGGCTCGTTGCAATTGTACAACTTCACGAGGATTTATTTTTGCTAAGGCTACTTTGGAGATAATTCGTTCCAAATCTCCTATCTGACGAACATACTGCTCAATATCTGTGGCAGTGCCTATGTTTTTTATGAAATAATCCACTACATCCAAACGGGATTCTATGGCTTCTTTGGATTTCAATGGCAATACGACCCATTTTTTCAACAACCTCGCTCCCATAGGAGAAATGGTTTTATCCAATATATTGATCAACGGCACACCAGATTCATGATTGGAATAAATGAGTTCCAAATTCCTAATCGTGAAACGATCCAGCCACACATATCTATCCGGTTCTATGCGAGCGATGGCATTGACATGAGAAATATTCCTATTTTCTGTGGAAGCGAGATAATGCAATATCGTTCCTGCCGCTATCTGCGACAATTCCATATTTTCTATACCAAAACCTTTCAAGGTTGTTACCTCAAAATGATTGAGCAGTTTTTCTCGTGTATAATCTGATGTGAATATCCATTCATCAAGTTCGAAGGTATAGTATTTATCGCCATGCCTTTCTGTAAAATCCTTTGATTTACTTTTCGCAAAAAGCACTTCTGAGGGTTTGAATCCTTGTATCAATTTATCGACATAAGAGAGATCTCCCTCACTCACTAAAAATTCTCCTGTAGATATATCAGCAAAGGCAACTCCTGCTTGTCCTTTCTTACCAAAATGAACTGCACAAAGGTAATTATTGCTTCTGTGATCGAGGAGTTTGTCGCTTGTTGCTACACCTGGTGTCACTACTTCTGTTACGCCTCTTTTGAGTATTTTCTTTTCTTTGCTAGGTTTTTCTAATTGCTCACAAATCGCCACTCTAAAACCTGCCCTTACTAAACGTGGCAAGTACAAATCCATAGAATGATAAGGAAATCCAGCTAATGCTATATCCTCGCCTCCATTATTACGCTTAGTCAATACGATGCCTAAAACACCAGAAGCTGTAACAGCATCTTCACCAAATGTTTCGTAAAAATCACCTACTCGAAAAAGTAATATCGCATCTGGATATTTCTTTTTCACATCGAAATACTGCTGCATGAGCGGCGTAACCTTCTTTACCTTTTTCTTGGTGGATTTGGCCAAAGTGATATTGGTTTTTTACTGCGAACAAGTTCGCAACGTCAATAGTATATCAGTCCATAGGCCATAGAAAAATCTCTTTGGTTTTGGCTGAAAATCTGGAGAGGTAAAATTAACAAAAAGCAGCGGATTGTTATAATCCACTGCTTTTGAAATTTACAAACGATAAGAATTAAAAAAATGTCCGAGTTGTATGGGGGAGTATCTTGTTATTAAATCATTGTGTTTCGCTCGACTGAAGTCGAACGTACATAAAAACCGCACACCTAATTTTTAATGGATTAGGTGGCGGCTAAAACTACTTTTAAACTATTCTTAAATAATGAAACGGCTGACTAACTGCTCATTACCTGTGGAAAATTATGCAACATAGATACCTTACCCTAATTCAGGCAGGTTTACTTTATGGCTATCTTGTGCATCTCTATATATTCAATGTTCCTGTAGTTACATTCTTGAAATTCAAGAATACTTGTCCTCCTTTGGATGGATTAGGATAAATAAAAAGATTATTCGATTATTCTATTTTAGCATTGACAACTTTGGAGTATTCATAAGAGCCATCAAAATTCACCTATTTCAGCCTATAAAAATTGATACCGCTAAATGGCTTTTCATCATTAAAAGTATACGTTTTCTTGCTTCAACTATTACCAAAACCTTCTATAAATCCTATTGTTTTCCAAGTCTGACCTGTCTTGCTACGTTCTACTTCAAAACCACGATTATTGATTTCAAAAGCAGTAGTCCAATCCAATGCAGATCCAAAGTGTTCCATCTGTTTTTAGTGCCATTGAAGCTGCAGCTAATGCAGCAATACTTGACCAATCTATGTCTGTACTCATTTGGGTAGGAGTCGTATCTGAAATTTCCCAAGCAGTTTGTCCATTACCTCTGCAGAAGGAGGAATATTGTGAAGATTAAATATAATTCAAGTTTACTAAATATCTAAGCTTTTGGTTGGGAAAGCATGAAGAGTTTCTTAGGAGTTTTTTCGTATTTCTGCTAATGTAGGAAAAAAATTAATGGCGTAATAAAAATTAGTAATTATAATGTTTCATTTGCTTTTCCCTTACAAAAACCCATTTATTTTCAAGCAGCACAAATAAGCATGGGCTTTGTTATATAGTTAATCCAAGCTGTGTAAACACAGCTTGGATTAACTATATAATTTTAATAAATTCTTTCTAATTTACTCCGTCCTAGACATCCATCCATCTATACAGATGATATAGTTAAGTGCTAAATTTCCTGTACGGATATTTCTAGTTGACGGAGGCAATTTCGAAGATAACGTAGTAGTGCTACTGTTGAGTTTTGTTTTACTTTTAGCTGTCGGCTTAAGTCCAATATTACTTGAATTTATCCGTACAATTTCCTTAGATTGAAGTAATTTTGATGTGCCAAATTCCGATTTCCCTACTCTATTATCAGAACCTGATCCTACTGCTGCTCTTCCTCTCAAATCTGGCAATCCAAAAAAGTCTTCCGTATCGCCACCATAAGTATCTCCTATTACTTTATACAATTCTCTATATTCATCTATTTCTAACATTTCGCCATCACATAATGCCCAACCTTCTGGAACATAATCTCCTGCGAATAATCGAATCTCTCCAAGCATAGGCTCAGATTCTCCTACGTTCATTCCATAATGATTAGCTTGATAATCAACAACTGCATTAGCAGAATTGATAATATCTAGATTCTTGATAGCAAGAATGGATAAGGAAACGGCTATTACACCTAATACTACTTTTGAGTACATATCTTTCATGTTTATTAATGATTGGAGTGATTGATGATTAAATGATTAGTGCTTCTCAAACAAAATTCTCTACAAAAATAAACGCTAAGTGCGATAGTTCTTATTAATTGGCTTCTCTTAACATTACGTTATTCTTTTTTTATTAGCAAACATTAGACATATTTAATTTTAAGAGTATATCTAAAATCAAATATACTGAGTCGAAACCTACCAAAACATCAATGTAAAAACATTTGGCTGCATCCAATCATATAAAAAATAATTCTGAAGAAATTCAGTTACTTATCGCTTCTGACAGTGTTCAGCAGGCGATAAAGTTCTTGTTGGACTTTATATTTCGTTTTCATTAGTTTTCCTTTCTAGGGATACCGTCAGATTACTTCCAAAAATGCACCTTTGGGTCTTTTCAAAAACGCATGTTTATTATCAACCTACCTTTTTATCATATCACTTATCCCCGTTTTTCTTTACTATTTTAAAGCCAGTTTATTTGAAGGATTTCCTGGGATTATTATTATATTCATTTCGTTTTCTGGAGCCATATGACTATATTCTTCTAAATTCAGGCGTACACAAAAAAGCCTATATCTAGGCGTACCTTTTATTTATTTATTATTTCTTATTCATGCTGATACTTCCTTAGATTTCTATGTGCCAGTGCTGATTTTTTTATCCCTTTCATTTCTCGTTTCAAGAAGCAATCATATCAAGTTACTTTATGGTTTCGCCATATTCTATATGTGCAATATCATAGTGATAGTAACAGCATATATCTTCTTCATTCAACCAATCACTGCTACATCAGAAGAATATAATCCTATATTTTCTCTAGCATTTTACCTAATCTACTTATTCTTGAACCTTATATTATCCATTCCTGCTCTCTCATTATTATCAAAGGCAAAATCGCTTCCTAAGGAATAAATGTATCTTAGAGATTCAAACGAATTTCTATGGGCCAATTATTGCAAAAAATTACTTCCCCTACTCTTCTTATCAATGAGGATATTTGCAGAAAAAACATCCAACGAATGGCTAAAAAAGCTAAACAGAACGGAGTCATTTTCAGACCACATTTCAAAACACCAGTTTCCTTAAAAATAGGCGAATGGTTCAGGGAATATGGAGTAGATAAGATCACTGTTTCTTCATTAGAAATGGCTGAATATTTTGCGAATGGTGGCTGGAATAATATTACAGTTGCATTCCCTGTGAACATTCGAAAAATTGAATTAATTAATCGTTTAGCAGAAAAAATACAGCTAAATCTAGTTGTAGAAAATAGAACAGCATTCGAATTTTTAAATAGGCATTTAAAACATGATATTGACATCTATATCAAAATAGATGTAGGCACAAATAGGACTGGATTAGCATTCGAGGACTTAGCTCTGATACTTAATATCATTACTTTCATTGATACTTCAAAAAAAATGAATTTCAAAGGTATACTTTCTCATGCAGGTCATACTTATCATGCTAGAGGAGTGAAAGATATTGCGGAAATACATGAAGAATATCAAGCTATTTTATTAGAAATAAAACGAGCTATTCAAAATCATCTAACTCGATCAAGGTATGATTCAATAATCATTATTTCTATTGGCGATACGCCTTCTTGCAGCAAGATGGAAGATTTTACTTGGGCAGATGAAATGCGCCCAGGAAATTTTATTTTTTATGATGTGATGCAATGGATTATTGGTTCTAATTCTTTGGATGAAATAGCTGTGGCGATGGCTTGTCCTATCGTGGCGAAGCATGAAAAGCGGAAGGAAATTATTATTCATGGTGGAGCTGTGCATTTTGCTAGAGATAGTATGCAGCATCCTTTTTTGAAACAAACCATTTATGGATTAGTCGTAGAATTGAATGATAATAGCTGGTCGCATCCAACGCATAAAAGCTATCTAGCTAAACTAAGTCAGGAGCATGGCACATTAAAAATGAGTGATGAATTATTTCAAAAATATAATGTTGGCGACTTAATTGGTATATTACCTATCCATTCCTGTATGACGGCGGATTGTATGGGGAAATATATGGATTTAAAGGGGAAAGTAATTGAAAGAATGTAATTTCGTTGGTGTAATAAATACGTGCCTCATTTGCCAAATAATGGGAGACCTTTGGGTTTTGAGATTTGGTAATGTACTGAGAATCCAATATTAGCATTTTCAATAATAAAGAAATTCTAAAAGTTTTGGTGCTTATTTTTAGCGCTACAATTTCGTATACTTAAAGGAAAAAAGGCATAAAAATTTAATATGGAAAAATTATCATTATCATACAAACGGGATAAAGTAGAGGGCGATTATGATGCTATTATCATTGGCTCTGGACTGGGTGGGATGACTACGGGTGCTTTCCTTGCCAAAGAGGGTAAAAAAGTATTGGTTTTGGAACGCCATTATGAGCCAGGCGGTTTTACACACGTTTTCAAAAGACGGGGTTACGAATGGGATGTAGGCGTTCACTATGTTGGGGATTTACATAGAGCTACCATGATTAAAAAAACCTTTGACTATGTCTGCGAAGAACCCATAGAATGGGCAGATATGGGCGAAGTGTATGATAAGATGATTTTTGGGAAAAAAGTATATGAATATCGTAAGGGCAAGGAGGAATTCAAAGCGAAAATGAAAGAATATTTTCCTGCTCCAGAAGATCAGAAATCCATAGATGATTATATGGATTTGGTCTTGCAAACACAAAGAAACCAACGCTTCTTTTTTATGGAAAAAGCATTGCCCAATACCATGTCTTGGATGATGGGTAATACGATGAGAAAAAAGGCGTTAAAAGGAAATACCACTACGCTAGAAGCAATGAAAACCATCACAAATAACAAGGAGTTAATCGCTGTACTTTGTGGTCAATTCGGCGATTATGGTTTGACACCAGCAGAAAGTAGTTTTATGATGCATGCCATGCTATTTAAGCATTACGTGAATGGCGGATTTTA
>JBNMOV010000232.1:0-7716 GCA_051275765.1 Maribacter sp.
TGCTATAGTAACTCATACTTCTCAAAATGTAATTATTAAAAATAATATTGGATTTGGATATAATGCTTGGCATGGTATCAAAAACCCGACGAATGGCACAGCTTCTCACAACATCATAGAAAGAGATATTGCAGATGTGGGATTTGTAAATTATGCCATTGGAGATATTAGATTAAGTGCAGGAGTTTCTGCTATCGACGCAGGTGTAAATCACAGTTTTAATCAATATGATTTTACAGGAACTTTACGTACAGATATGATGACGGATATAGGAGCGATTGAATATGGCTCTGTTCTCAATAATCTAAGTATAAATATAGTTATCACTACTCCATCATCCAATAATGTAGACGTTTCATCTGGACAAGCTGTGCCTATAAAAGCTACGCTTACAGATGTTAATAATGAAGTTATGGTCGTTCAATATTATCTGAATAATAAACGCGTAGGGACAGATTCTATGCCTAATAAAACAGAACACGTCATAGGATACCAGCATTTTATACAAGGAACGAACACCTTTAAAATTAAAGCTACCTTATATAGTGGAGCTATATTTTATTCTGATTCTATCACTTTTATTAATGATCCAACAGTAGCCAGATATGAAAACAATTCCTCTAATTCATTGAAATATTATTACAATGAATTAGACAAAGAATTAGTCATCAATAAATTAAATGACATCAATATTGAAGAGATAGAAGTATATGATTTATTAGGTAGAAAATTACATTATTGGAATAATATTGATAATGAAAATCAAACCGTACGAAGACCAATTAATAACTCATTATCTGGAATTTATATCGTAAGAATTAGAACAGATAAAGGAATTTTTTCCAAACAACTATTTTTTAAATAAAAATCTGATTTTCAATCAAAAATAAAATTCGTTTCTGAAATTCAGAAACGAATTTTATTTATTCCAAATATATTATCTGCAGTTCAGAAATTGAAAACAACTGCTCATAAAACGGCAGCCAAAATAGTAGTTTATTAGCTACATTTTTGTCTTATCAAATAATTAAATGATCAAAATAATTATCATGAATACAAGTATTACCAAGACAATATTATTTCTACTATTTACCTTACTTTCAACATTAAGTTATGGACAGACTTTTGATTGGGAAACGGCAACACTTAACAGTTCTCCTGGATACCCTAACCTTTCAGCATCACAAGTAATTAATGGTACATATCATGCTACTTTTAGAATGCCTAATTTGGGGCCCATTAATTTAACGAATGCAGGTCAGGGAACATCAGGTTTATCTGTTCGTAATTCTCAACCTCAGCCTACAACTTTGATGCTTTTTTATCCTGCTTTAAATATTCAAAGTGTTCAAGTATATGCAATGACCAATAACCAAAATTGGGTTTTCAAATCAATTGATGATAATGGAAATGTGCTAAACACAACAACAGCAACTGTAGATATAAATCTAAGTACAGTTGCTTTAAACTGGACTAATGTTACTAAAATAGAAATATCCAAGGCAGAGGGTTGGTCTGGTAATTATGGTGTGGATGATATTGTGTTTACACCATATATAGCTCCTTGTAATGTAAATATTCCAGACGCTAATTTCAAGAATTATTTAATAGGCAATAGTAGTATTAATACCAATGGAGATGCAGAAATACAATGTAGTGAAGCAGCAGCAGTAACGAGTCTTGATATTGAATCCTTAAATATTGCAGATGCTACAGGTTTAAATGCCTTTACTAATCTAGCTCTATTGTATGCTGGCTCTAATCAACTAACGACTATCGATCTTAGTGGAATGAATTCATTAGCATCTTTATATTTAGAATATAATCAACTTACTTCTATTGATTTAAGCGGATTAAGTGCCTTACAGGCTGTATATCTTTTGAATAATCAACTGTCTAGCATTAATTTAAATGGAACTACAAACCTAGAAAACCTTCAAATTAGTGACAACCAACTTAGTTCCTTAGATTTGAGTCAGTCTAGCCAATTGGAATATATCAATTTTTCTGATAATCAATTAATATCTATTGATTTTTCAAATAATAACAATTTATTAGGAGTAGTTTGTTATCGTAATTTATTAACATCCCTAGATGTTTCTTCTAATTTACAATTACAAGGATTGCTTTGTGCAGAGAATCAAATCACTAGTTTGGATTTATCTAATAATATTAATTTCAATGGAAATTTAAGAGCTAATGATAATAATTTGACGTCTTTGAATGTTGCCAATGGAAACAATCCAAATATTGCATTATTTATAGCTATGAATAATCTAAATCTTACTTGTATTACAGTAGATGATGTAGCATACAGCACAGCAAATTGGACAAGTATTGATCCACAAACAAGTTTCAGTACAGGTTGTAACATTCCTGAACCAACAGTAGAAATGACTGATGCTACGACTGCTTTATTTTCATGGGCTGCCATACCAAACGCTACTTCCTATCAGGTTAAATATCGCCTTAAAAATACGACATCTTGGTCTACATCAGGTACTACTACTACTCAACGTAATGTTCCTAATTTAACTGCAAAAAAGTATTACCAATATAAAGTAAGATGCCAATTTACAAATGGTTCTTGGTCTGATTTTTCAGCTGTAGAATTATTTTATACCAGCGCATGTGATGTGCCTACAGGAGTCGCTTCTATTTACTTAGATAATACGAGAATGAGAATCAGATGGGATAACAATCCTAGTGAAATCAAAGCTAAAGTAAGATACAGAGAAGTAGGAACTTCTACTTGGTATACACAAAATAGTGGAGATGGTAATAATTATATTTATATCAATAACTTGACTCCTAATGCTGAATATCAATACAGAGTAAGAAGTAATTGTGATGGCAATGATTGGTCTGAATATTCTGCTTCTTATTTTCATGATTTAAATTCTGTACAAAGAATCGCAGCAGAATCTGTTTCTGAAACTAAGATTTATCCTAATCCTGCAAGAGATGTACTTTTTGTAGCATTCGATAATAAAAATGCAGAACAAGTAAATAGTACGATCACAGATGGATTAGGAAAAACCATCCAATCATCTATGAACAATTCTAATAACGGAACACAACAAATAGATATTAGTCGTATTCCTAATGGATATTATTTTATCAGTATTCAGAAAGAAAATTCTGTAGAAACTTTGAAGTTTTTAAAGGTAAACTAAGAAATGATTATCTATTAGAAATATTTTAAATTTTCAATAAAAAGATGCTGCTGGATTTAATTCTAGTAGCATCTTTTTTTATTGGTGTCGTATCTTACTTGTTTCAATTATATCAAATTAAGCGAGTTACTAGAAAAAGTAATAATTTCTTGACACAGACATCATGAATTAAAAAGATATACCTAACGGCATTTACTTATTAACAAACAAGCAACAAACTCCTTCGTTAAAACAATAAACTTACTACTTCGTAGTAAATTCGAGTTTCAAATTAAATACATTTGTAATGCATTCAATTTGACCAATTTAATTCCTAATCATGAAACCATTCCTAATAGTTCTCTCACTATTCGTATTTATACAATGTAGTCCTCCTCAAAAAGCATTATCTACTACAGCTCACTTTCTCCATATTACATTAAAAGGAAATGTAAAACCAGAAAAAATCGTAGAAGATTTTAAAGAAAAAGGATTGACTACATTAAAGGAATCCAGTCGTTCTCAACCTTTATATCTAGCAGAAGTGCACCTTTCAGAAAAAGATCTTAATCAACTAGTCAGTCAACTGAAAAAAGATGAGCGCATTCAAAATGTAGTTATCCTAGATAAAGCACCTAACAATAATACAAATTCTACCAATGACGGATTTGGTAAATCAAGTCCAATAAATAAGTAATTCATTATGTTTAAAACATTAAGTACGTTCCTTTTTTCTATTCTCTGCCTTGCACTAACGGCACAGGTAACTGTAGTAGAAACAGAAATAAACGTGTCAGTCACGCAAGCTATTCTTTTAGGAACTTCAGCTGAAGTAAGAGATCTCGTTCCTTCTGGTTCTGATTTCAAAGCGAAGAAAAAATCATTTAAACAAAACAAAAAAGTACCAGATAATTTCAAAGGTCGTCGTGGTCAGTCAAAGTCAATTATTCCAGAATTGGAGCATTTAGGAGAAGATCCTTTACGTCAAATAAATAACAATCATTCAGCTGGTGGAGGAACTATCATAGAACCTCTCATAAACATCCAAGGTGTTGGGGATTTTGGTTCTCCTCACGATCCTTCTGGAGACATTGGTTTGGACTACTATGTACAAGCTATCAATGTAACAGAGGTAGGTGTTTTTGATAAGGATGGTACTCTTGTCCAACAGTTTGCGATGAGTGATCTTTGGGCTCCTTTAGGTGCTAATTCTGCAGGAGACCCTATCGTTCTCTTCGATGAAATAAATGAGCGTTGGTTCATTACAGAATTTACAGATCCTGCTAACTTACTTGTAGCTGTTTCTGTAACCAGTGATCCTTTAGGTGCATACTATGCCTATTCCTTTTCAACGCCTAATTTTCCTGATTATCCTAAATATGCAGTATGGCCAGAAGCATTGGTTGTTACGACAAATGAACAAGGAGGAGGTACGCTACACCAGTATTTCATTGATAAAAATGGATTATTAGCAGGAGATGCTAATGTAACTATCCAAAGAATTGCCATCCCAGGTAGTAATAATACAGAAGCTGGTTTTTATGTATCTACACCTATAGATACAGATGGAGATGATCTTCCTACAGATATTCGTCCAATGGTCACTAAGTTAAATGATTCTTCTTGGGGAGCAGTTCCTCAGGATGCCATAGATTTGATTCGATTTAATATCGACTGGGCTGATGCCAATAATACGACTACAGAAACGATTTCTATTCCTGTTAGCAATTATGATAGTTATCCTTGTTCAGCAGGTGGATTTGGTTTTGCTTGTGTACCTCAGCAAGGTGGAAATGGTCTGGATGCTATTCCAGAAGTGATCATGAATGTTCCTAAATATCGTAATTTTGGTACACACGAATCTATTGTACTTTGCTTCGTTACTGATGTAACCAATGGAGATAATCTATCTGGTATTCGTTGGGTGGAATTGAGAAAAACAGTAGGTAATGAATGGTCTCTTTATCAAGAAGGAACCTATTCTCCAGATGGTTTGGATCGTTATATGTCTTCTATTGCAATAGATAAAAATGGTAATATAGGACTAGGATATAATGTATCTAGTGAAGACGAATTCGTAGGCGTAAGATATACTGGAAGATTTGCAAGTGATCCATTAGGACAAATGACTGTAGCAGAATACAATGTTGTAGATGGAGCAAATGCGATCAGTTCTGGTGGAAGATTTGGAGATTATGCTCAGATGTCTGTCGATCCTGTGAATGGAACTACATTTTGGTACACCACAGAATATGCAGGAGGAAATAGTGGTTCTATTACTAGAATCGTTGCTTTTGAATTAGGACGTGACACGAACGATTTAGCTGTTACGAATATCATCCAACCTCAAACTTCTACTACACTTGGAACGAGTGAAGTGGTTGAAATTGAAATTAAAAATGTAGGTTTAGATCCAATGTCTAATTTCGATGTAGGATTTTTATTGAATGGTACACTAGTGGATCAAGGAAGTATCGCTACTACACTAATGACTGATGCCACAACAACCTATACCTTTACAAATACTATAGATCTATCTGCTTTTGATGATTATACTATTCAAGCATATGTAAGTCATCCAGATGATACGAATGTCAATAATGATACACTGACTACTGTAGTTAGTCATCTATATGGACTTGATGCAGCATTAACTTTAAATGCAGTAAGTAGTACTTGTAATACTAGTGAAGTAGTTACTGCTACGATTACCAATTTAGGTTTCGATGCGATTACTTCAGCAGATATTATAGTTACAGTAAATGGAATAGTAGTTGAAACAATCAACTGGACAGGTTCTATCGCTTCTGGAGCTTCTATAGAAGAGGCGATTACTATTAACTCTTTAGCTGGTGGTGCTAATAATATTTCTATCGAATTCGCCAATGTTAATAATGGTATAGATCAGAATACTGGCGATAATACAGGAACGGCTACGATTGCTCTAGATAATAATTCTGTCGAATTCACACTAAATCTTCTTACAGATGATTATCCTACAGAAACTACTTGGGAAGTAACAGATGGCAATGGTAATATAGTGGCTACTGGAGGACCATATTCTAATACGAATACTTTGGAAGTAGAAACTTTCTGTGTAAGTAGTGACGCTTGCTATACATTCACTATTTATGATTCTTATGGCGATGGATTATGCTGTAGTCCTTGGGGAGGAAATGGGGAATATAGTATGGTAGATGGAGAAGGTACTGAGGTTTTTTCCAGTACTGGAGAATTTGAAACTTCTGAAACACAAGCATTTTGTACAGATGGAACAGGCTGTAGTATGACTGCTACTTTTACATTAGTAAATGATAGTGATAATGACAATGGCTCTATCCTAATGATGGCGTCTGGAGGAACTGCTCCTTTTATGTATAGCATCGATGGTGGTGTTACTTTCCAAAGCGATCCTTTATTTGAAAATCTAAATGGAGGAGATTATAATGTATTGATAGAAGATGCAGAGTCTTGTACTTACGAAGAAATCGTTACTGTGGTGGAAACGACTTCATTGAATGATATGGCTTTTGCTGATTATAAATTCGTCATCATGCCTAATCCAAGTGATGGATATTTCAATATAGAATTGAGTATAGAAGGATATAATAATCCTAGCTTAAATTTCCAGATTATAAATGCCAAAGGAGCTATCGTTCATAGCCGTCGTATGGGTAGCTATGATGGTGTATTTCTTGCTCCTGTTTCATTGATTAAATATCCTGCTGGCACTTATTTCGTAAAAGTATATGGAGAGGATTTCAATGCTGTGAGAAAGGTGATTATCCATTAAGGAGATAATTAGATGTAGAGGTTTTAAGATAAAAAGATGCTACTGGATTTGGTTCTGGTGGCATCTTTTTTATCAATCTAAGGCAAATACTTCACTTTATACTCCACCACAGGAAAGTCTGTACTTTCCATATCTATCGTTATTTTTTTGATGATATCATTACCTAGTTGATCTTCCATTCCTTCTCTTTTGGATAGATTTGTCAAGCCTTTTATGGTACTGCGATTAAGTAAACCCATAATCGTTCTTTTATCGAATTCACCTTTAGATATTTCAACGACTAAATAGATCTTAAAACTCACGAGTTCATCCTTTGCATTGAAAACACAAAAAATAGAAGGGTTGAATTTTACGCCATCTATCGTAAATGATGCCTGTTTTGTGGTAAAGTATTCCTTAAAACCTTCGCCACGCTTGGCAGATACGTGATCTGGTGCTTTTTGCAAACTTGGAATATCTCTACTCACGTCCTTCTGCGTACTATTCAGTACCACATTTTTGTAGCCTGATTCCAAAGCAGATTCTTCTACTGAACTACAAGCAAAAATTCCCATTACCAATCCTAATATAAATATAAAGTTCTTAATACTCATTATTTTATTTTTCAGCGTTTGTCAAAGGTTTAATATTCATTTACCTTAGGTTACTCAAAATTTAAAATGAAAAGTTCCCCGTGTTTTTGAACGATGTGGTTTCGCTCTTTTCAACTATCTTTTTAAAGATATAAAACCATAAGCAATTGTACAAACGTAAAAGATCGAAGCCCAA
>JBNMOV010000233.1:0-7703 GCA_051275765.1 Maribacter sp.
GATTAAGTATGAATTAGATGTTTAGGGCTAACATTAGTTACCAATAACCCCTTTAATCAATTATCTTAGCAACTTATCTAAAACAATATCCATGAGCATATCTACCAACCTAAGAAACCGTTGCGAATCTAAATGCGAACTATGTGGTTCTTCAGAAGAGTTGAATGAGTATAGCGTACCGCCAAAAACTGGCGAAACGATAGACGAGCAAATCGCTGTTTGTGCGATTTGTGAAGGGCAGATTGGAGATGATGATTTAGATGTGAATCATTTACGATGTTTGAATGATAGTATGTGGAATCCAGAACCTGCTGTGCAAGTGGTGGCATATCGCCTTTTGCAGAAATTAGGTAATGAAGGTTGGGCTCAAGACCTAATCGGCATGATATATATGGAAGATGGTACTAGAGAATGGGCTGAAATGGGCGTAAATGCCGTAGTTCATAAAGATAGCAATGGTAATATTCTCCAAAATGGAGATACGGTTACGTTGATCAAGGATTTGCAGGTGAAAGGTTCTAGTATGATCGCCAAAAGAGGAACGGCAGTGCGTAGAATTCGCCTAGATCCAGAGAATGAAAATTATGTAGAAGGAAAAGTAGATGGTCAACATATTGTGCTGATTACGAGTTATGTAAAAAAGTAATTACTGTTTTGCCCCTAAATCCCCTAAAGGGGACTTGAAATGTAGCTATTACGAAAAATCTTCTTTAGGGGATTTAGGGGTGCGAGAAATACAGACGAAAACATTCCACATGGACAAACCAGATATGCATTATGGTGCGACTAGAATAATTTTTCAAAATGCTGATATTTTAAGAAAAAATATGACCACCAGCGAAAAATATTTATGGACATTTATTTCAAAAAAACAATTATTAAAAAAGAAATTCAGAAGACAGCATCCCATAGGAAATTATATTGCTGACTTTTACTGCCATGATATAAAATTAGTCATAGAAGTTGATGGTAAATATCATGACGAAAAATATCAAAAAATACATGATAATTATAGAGATAGCGAAATGAAACGATTTGATATTAAAGTTATCCGATTTAAAAATGAAGATGTACTCAACAATATAGGAGAGGTGTTAAATCAAATAGAAACATCTATAAGAAACTTTCGTTCCTAAATAGGATTTTTCACTTAGTTACATTTCAAGTCCCCTTTAGGGGATTTAGGGGCTAAAACTTCAATTTTCCTCTTTTTTTATAAGCAAAAGGAACTTCTTCCTTTTTGCCTTTTTCGTCGATGATGACATAAATGACAATGCTCTTTTTGCCTGCCTTTTCCAATGTCAATCCATCGAAATATATCTTCTTATCAGTTATTTTCAATAAGGTAAATTCTTCTGAAACATCTTTTTCTTCCCAGCCGTTCAGTCCTTTATCAAAATGTTTGATGCGAAGCATCAAGCTTCCATTTTCCTCCGTAATAGTCATGAGTTCATAAAATTGAATCTCATCTTCCACGACTAACTTGAAAGAACCCATCATAGAACCACCTAATTTTGGCGACCATATTTCTTCTGTTACTCCACCAAAAGCTTCTCCTTTCCAATGCCCTGCCATCCAAGCCACATCATCCAATGTAGCCTTAGGCGAAATAGATTTTTCATCTTTTTCTATCGTATTAGGAAAACCTTCTTGAGCTATTGAAAAAAGAGGAAGAAAGAGAAGTAAGAATAAATATTTCATGACAATAAATTTGAAACAAGATAAGAAATCATTCATCAATCACTCCAATCATTAATGTTATATTTTCTTTCTAAAATAACGAATCCTAGAATGCTTAGGGAAAGTATCGACAGTTAATGATTCTTCAAACCCATCTATATGTTTTTTAAAAGCTTTGATCTGGACTGTTCGAGGAACAGAAAAATAGAGCTGAAAAAAATGATCGTTGTTGAGCCAATCTCTTCTTTCATAATAGATGAATATGTTATCAGATTCTGGATGAACAGGTGGAAGATAAGCATGCCTATTAGCGAGTAATTCAAATTCTTCGAAAGTCAGTTTATCTGCTTTTAATACAGCTTCGCCCCAATTATTGATTTTATGTTCAGATATCTTACCGCAAATGTCACCATACAAATGTTTGTTAGTGAACCACCTATCTTGTATTTCTGAAAAGCTGTCCTTGAGCGAAAAGAAGAAAGCAAAACAACTCACGATCAGTCCAAAAGAAGCCAAATAAAATAGCCTAGTCCTTTCCTCCGAAAATTTAAGAACGATATGTAAAGTAATAGCAAGAAAAGCAGCTATCATTAAATTATAGAACAGGATAAGGTAGAATTCTTCAGTGGCCAAACAATGAGATTTTCCTATAACCGTCAATACATTGAGAAAAAGTGCAGACACGATACCTATGAAGAAATCTACCTTAAATTGCTTCAATTTCATACTGATGTATTCGTTTTTTCAAGGAATTGTTCCTCTGTCCAAATTTCGACTGTTTTCAATGCTTGTGCTTTTTTCAATTTAGAACCAGCTTTTTCTCCTACGACTAAAATATTTAAATTGGAGCTGATAGAAGAAAGAACTTTAGCACCATTATCTAATGCCATTTTCTTAGCTTCATTTCTGGACATTTGTTGTAATGAGCCAGTGAATAAGATCGTCTTCCCAGACAATGATCCGCCTTCTATAGGTTCTGCTTTTTTGTCTTCCGCCGTTTGAGTCATATTCACGCCTAGCGATTCCATTTCTTGTAGCAAGGCGATATTTTCTTCATTAGAAAAATACTCCACTACATTTTGTGCCAATACAGGGCCAATATCCTTGATGGCTGTCAAACGCTCTACATCCCAATTTCTCAAGTCTAAAATATGTGCAACTTCTCCAGAGATGATTTCAGATGCTCTTCTACCCAGATGGTGGACAGTCAAACTTTGCAATACTTTTTTAATAGAGTTTTTCTTAGCCTTATTAATAGCTTTTTCTAGATTCGTAGCAGATCTTTTTCCAAAACCTTCTAGTTTAGAAATAGCTTCATAATCCAATCTATAAATATCAGCAAAGCTATTCAACCAACCTAATTCTTGGAACGTTTCTACATATGCTTTTCCAAATCCATCTATATCCATTCCCGATTTAGAAACATGAAAAACCATTCGTTTTAATTCTTGCTTTCCACAACTACAATCATGACATCTCCAAGCTGCTTCGCCTTCTGCACGAATGAGTTCCACATCTTCTTTTGTATTAACAGGACAATATTTTGGAAACTCGATAGGCACTTCACTACCATCTCTCAAATCTTCCAAAGCCTTTACTATATAAGGAATCACATCTCCAGCTCGTTCGACTAAGACCGTGTCACCAATTCTTAAATCCTTACTTTTAATAAAATCTTCATTGTGCAAGGAAACATTAGAAACAGTAACGCCAGCCAATTGAACAGGCTCTAATTTCGCCACAGGCGTAATAGAGCCGATCTTCCCTACTTGATATTCAACATTGATCAGTTTTGTAGTCGCTTGTTTTGCCTTGAACTTGAAGGCGATCGCCCATCTTGGATGATGGCTCGTATATCCTGCTTCTTCTTGCAATGAAAGATCATTCACCTTCACGACCATTCCATCTATTTCATAAGGATATTCTTCTCTATGTTCTGCCCAATAATTACAAAATTCAGCAGCTTCCGCAATATTCTTACAAAGCTTTCTATCATGACCTTCTTTAGGGATTTTAAAACCAACTTGTCCCAATGCCTCCATGCTATCATGGTGCGTTTTGAACTGTGCCAATTGGTCTTTTCCATTTTTATCAATCGCATAACCCAATTGATAAATAAAAGCATCCAATTTTCGTTTTTCAACTTCCTTAGGATCTTTCATTCTCAGTCCTCCAGTAGCAGCATTCCTTGCATTCGCAAAAATAGACTGCCCCTCTGCTTCCCTCTTTTTATTAACTTTATCAAAATTCTCTAAACGTATCAATACTTCTCCTCTTAGTTCCACTTTTTGCAATCCCCATTGAGAAAATTCTGCTTTTAAGGGAATACTTCTAATGACTTTCGCATTGCTCGTCATTTCTTCTCCTAATTCTCCATTTCCTCTAGTCGCTCCTCTTGTCAACAAATCATCTTCATAAACTAAGGCAATCGTTCCTCCATCAAATTTAGGTTCTACTACATACTCGATATCCTCATCTTCAGTCAGCCCTAAAACTCGTTTTATTTGAGCATCAAAATCATTTAAATCCTCAGCATTATAAGAATTAGCCAAAGACAACATCGGTGTCAAATGCTCCACAGAAGGAGAATCTGATGTCAAATCTGCTGAAACTCGCTGCGTAGGAGAATGAGGTGAAACCAAATCAGGAAAAGCATCCTCCAATGCTTCTAACCTTTTGAAAAGATGATCGTATTCGTAATCTGAAAGAACAGGATCATTCTGGATATAATATCGCCATTCATGGTATTTAATGACATTATGTAATTCTTGCGTTTCTGTTGCAGCTTCTAGTGCATTAGGAACATTTTGATTTTTAAGAAGTGATTTGGATAATTTGAAAAATCTACTGTGGTCTTCTTTTGAGTACATGTATTAGTATAAGCTGATAAGTAAATAAATTCAAGTTGCGTTTTCGCAACTTTGTCCATAGATGGCAGTCCACAGGCCATAGTTTGTTATTGAAAATCACACTAAATACTATGGACTTTGCAGACAAGTCTGCAACTTAGATTAATAAGCTAAAATTAGCAATAATTCCAAGTTAAATCATTGCTAATAAATAAATATATTTATGACTTAATCAATAGATATATTCTTCTATTCCATTTGTTCGGATTATAATAGGCTACAATGTGTCAATATTCTACTATATAAAGCTATTTTTTATGAAAAAATGTTTTACTTTATTGGTTGATTCCAATTCGTTTTAAAGAAAGAAGTTGTTTTAAAACTACTTGTTCTATTACAAAGCTGTCTTGT
This sequence comes from Maribacter sp., assembly GCA_051275765.1. Classification (GTDB taxonomy): domain Bacteria; phylum Bacteroidota; class Bacteroidia; order Chitinophagales; family Saprospiraceae; genus JAHDCE01. The sequence goes on from JBNMOV010000233.1 coordinate 4,941, forward strand.
TGAATGAATGCTTCGTTCAAAAAAAGCTCATTTAGCTATGACTAAACGCTGCTTTTTGTGCTTCGCCTTCCTTCAGGATTCAATTTTTCGCTTGAAATAAGTCATTTTTAAAAACAACTTCAAAATCCAATATGTTATGAGTCCCGATTTAATAATGAAACTTCTTTTCGCTATTATTGTCAATGGTTTTGGCGTGATTGTGTTTTGGTCTTTCCTCTATTTTAAGATGGGAAAGAAAGATAACGAATACACAAAGGTTATTGAAACTTTTGGATTGAAAAAGAAGTATGAAGATATCAAAGGTAAAAAGGTTGAAAGAAAACCTAGTACTGTTCTTCGAGGAAGAAATTATTGGTTGCCATTAGCTTTTTATACGATTACTTGTACGATTGTCAGTTCATTATTTTTGTTTCCTGCTTCATTATTTGGAGAATTATTTGAAACAGAAACAATAGATGGTATAACGACTTCCGCAAAGACATTCGCTCATAATCCATTTTTCATGGGAATGTATTTTGGTAATTTAGATATTTCAAATATTGAAATGGATAATCTTAGTGTTGCGGATATACAGAGAAGAAGTATTGCTACTTTAGCATGGGGATTCATGGGAGCATTTCTTTGGTCTGCATCGAATATGGTTAGAAGACTCGCCAAAGCAGATATTACACCAATACTTTATTATAAGGCAAGTTTTAGAATACTATTCGCTTGTGCTGTAGCATTGATATTTTCCTTTATTTCTGGTAGTCTTAATTTAGGGCAAACAGGTTATACATCTTCTTTCGTTCCTGCTATGGCATTTATGGCTGGCACATTACCAGATAGATTTTTCAATTATCTAATGGAATTGATGAAAAATATCCTCAGTGGAAAAGATGTGAATACACAAGAATTACACTTGAAGAATATCGAAGGATTGAGTGGTTTGCATAGAGAAAGACTTTGGGAAGAAGGTATTGATAATGCACAGAATATGGCACAATCCAGCCTCACTCAAATGTTATTGAAAACACCTTTTGAAGCAAGAGAAATATTAGATTGGGTAGGACAAGCCAAATTGTTGCTATATATGAAAGAAGATATAGGACGAGCTCATGCTGTAGGGATTAGATCTGTATATGATTTTATTTCATTGAAAGAAACCTATACCAAGAAAGGATTAGATAATATGGCAGCACTTCAAGAATTAGGGCAGGAATCTGGTTTGAATACGTCTAAACTTGCAGTAGTAGCAGAATTAGTTAATGAAGATTTGGGCGTTCGTTCATTGAAAGCTTTCATGGATAAATTGAACGGAAAGAAAGATGATGTGGCAGTGCTCTATGAAAATAAGGATATAGATATGTCATCTTTAGGTCCTAAGCCAGTAGAACCAATAGCTCCAAAAGGGGATATAAAAGAAGGAGGAATAACTATTCCAAAGGATATTCCAAAGAGTTATGATTAGTAGTTGAATAGGCTATTTTATCAACTGATCGTTGATTAGGGATTTAATTATTCGTTTAAAATGCTATTTTTTGATTACATTTCGTTCCAAAAATGCTCATTTAGCTACGGCTAAACGCTGATTTTGTACCTCATTTAATCAAAAAAATAACTATTTTTATTCCGAAAATCAAACTCCTAAGAAACACTTACCAACAACTAGAATATTACTAAGTGGAAAATGAACTCTATTTATTGGATTAATGTTCTATTTTTGCACCACTTGTTGTAGAAAATCTTAAATAAAGGATGATTAATTTAATACTATTTGGCCCTCCAGGCTCAGGAAAAGGAACTCAGGCAGCATATACCGTTGAAAAATACGGATTGCATCATATCTCTACTGGAGATTTATTCAGAAGAGAAATTAAAGGTAAAACAGCATTAGGATTAGAAGCTGTAAGTTATAGTAGTAAAGGACATCTGGTTCCAGATAGCATAACTATAGGTATTCTTCGCCAAGAAGTAGAAGCACATCCAGGTGCTAAGGGATTCATTTTTGATGGTTTTCCTAGGACAGTTCCTCAAGCAGCTGCATTGGATATCTTTCTTTCTGAAATAGAACGAAGTATCACTTGTTTAATAGAGCTGAGAGTGAACGATGAAGAATTAACTAAAAGATTGTTGGAAAGAGGGAAAACATCTGAAAGAGCGGATGACCAAGAGCCTGCTATTATAGCAAATAGAATCCAAGTTTATAAAGACGAAACTATTCCTGTGGCATTACATTATGCACAAGCGGATAAGGCGTTTATTGTAGATGGCGTAGGTTCTATGGAACAAGTGTTTGATAGAATTTGTTACCGTATAGAAGAGCAATCACAACTTGCATAAATTTCCTTTGAGGGAATTATATTTCCAATGTCATTGTATCTTAATATTAGGGTACAATGACATTTTGTTTTACCTCAATTAGAAAACAACTTAATTAAAAACCAATTATCATGGCAGGACAGAATTTTGTGGATTATGTAAGAGTGTGTTGTCGCTCTGGAAAAGGAGGGGCAGGTTCTTCGCATTTTCACAGAGATAAATTGACAGCTAGAGGTGGTCCTGATGGTGGAAACGGCGGAAGAGGCGGACATATCATAGTGAGGGGCAATAAGCAAATGTGGACATTATTACATTTGAAATATAGAAAGCACATTATAGCAGGAATAGGAGGCATAGGAAGTGGTGGGTGCAGCTCAGGTGCAGACGGAGATGACGTCATTCTTGATGTGCCATTAGGAACTGTCGCAAGAGATGCTGAAACTGGCGAAATCCATTTCGAAA
>JBNMOV010000234.1:0-7697 GCA_051275765.1 Maribacter sp.
GATTATGCTCAATTAAGATTGTTTTTAAAAAAATCAGTATTATTTAGTAGCATAGGAGTAGGAGGTATTTCTAATAAATATTTTTCTAAAGTAGAGATGGTAAAAGATGAAATTGAACACAGATTAGTCAGATTAAGTAGAAAAGAATATGATGAAGATATTAGAGATGCCATTTCTTATATGTTGCCAGAAGATGGCGATGAAAACCAGCAAGCAATACCAGTAGGAATGTTTTTGGTAAATCCTGCTGAATTTGTAGAACGAAAAATTTCTTTGGTGGCAGCTCCTAGTAATAGGGAATTAAAAACGATACTCAAAGAAATTAGTGCAGCAAAGGAATTGGAAAATGTGAATAAATTTATTCCATATTTATCTATGAACAGTTCCCCAAAGTATACACCTTTCTTGATTAAATACTTAGAAGACAACACAATATTAGCAGAGAGCGAAGATTATAAAAGAACAGTTGCTGATGTGATGGTTCAATTATTAGAAGATATTTATGAGTTTTCTTTTTCTACAGATGAAGAACAACCATTGCGTGAAACTGCTGATAAATGGTCTGCTTTTGCTCAGAAAAATAAAGATATTAAAAATTGGGAAAATCAATTATTCCAAGAAAAAATAAATAGATTACTAGCAAAAGAAAAAATAAATATTTCAGAATTGAACGAAATATTGGAATCTGATTTATGTGATGATAAAATACAGGAAAAATGTATTGTTATGATTCCTCAATTGGAATCTTCTAATAATATAAGGAGATTGAATCCTAAAAAATTATTGCCATTTACAGATTTAATTTATTTTAAAGATTTAGATTTTAAGCATAAATATTTAGATAATGTCCTTGAATTATTTGACGATAAATATGCCAAAGAATTATTTTTATTTTCTAAAAAATATATGAAAGATATTCCTGCAAAAGAAGCAGGTAAAATATATAATAGATTATGTGATTTTAATTGGTTTTTATCAGAACTAATGATGGATAATACTGAAAATAAAAATCATGTTATTTTAGCAATGAATGCTTATTTGAATGAATCTTATTTTTTGAGTGAATTTGAAGAAAAGAGAATTTTGAATCGAGTATTTTTATTGAAATATGGAAATGAATCTGTTGTTGATCAATTAAAATATGCAGTAGAATATGGAGAAGATGACGAGCAAATATATAACATTCAGAAAGAATTATTAGCAGAAGTTAATTATGAACAGTTGGCCACAGTTTTAGAATACGTAGATGTACTAATTCCTGCCAAAGGAGAATCAGAATATTATTTTTTAGAAAAGAAATTAGGACTTCCTTCTTATCTTTTTGATACAGAAAAAAATAGAAAACAATTTAGAGAAGATATACGCAATCTTTCTCAATTAGAAATTTATGAAAAATATCTTTCTATGGCAGGATTGCATATTTTTAAATCAGGAGAAGAACTAGATTTTGAAAAAATAAGAGAAGTATTAGAATTTGATATTGTCAGTCCATTCTCTAGTACAGTGTCCAGAACACGTCTGCATTTTGTGGTGGGAGTCATGCAATTATTAGATGGACTTTATCCTCATAATAAGATAGAATCTATGGGCGAAGATGGACTAAGACAGCAGGCACAACAATGGATAGAATACCTCAATATAAATGAGAAAAAGATGAGGATAGCACCTTCGTATTCTTTTAATCATAATGACTAGAAGATTAATGAAATCTTAATGCCAAGGAAAAATAAAGTTCCTTTCAACTTTTACCCCTACCTTTGTCTTAGATCTCAGTGTTTAATCGAACCCATGTAATTAAACACTGATTAAACCTTTCCTAACCAGAATTTGAAGTAATGTTTAACGGCTCATTTCCTTGCAACGGAAGCGTAAAAGAGGAGAATAAAGAAGGACGATATAATATCGAAGGCACTAATCTGGAATTCAAAATCAAGTACAAAGTACAGGATTTAGATGCAGAGTTACCTCAATCGGAAAGTATTTTCTTATCACCTATTTATCAGCAGTTACTCGAAGACTGTCCATCTGAAAATACAGCGTCCATTTATATTCCTGTCTATGAATCTGGTGTGATTATAGGCGTCATCCATGCACAATCTACATTAGTAAAAGGTAAGCAAAGCCTCAATTTGGATATGAATGCTAAAGGCATTCGTACCAAGATAAAGAATACACTTCTAGCTAATTATAATAAATATTGGTTTGTAGTAGGAAATCTATTGTTGAGTGGTAATTATGGATTGAGACTGAAAGGAAAGACGGCTCGTGAATCTTTCGTGATATTGGAAGCGGTGACGAAATATGCTATGCCACTGATAGAAAAGGAAAAAGGCTACCGTTTTAGTTTCTTGTTTTATAAGGATTTTTCTGAAGAAGAAGCTGCACAGTCAGAAGCCCTCAACCAAAGAAGTTTCCATTGCGTAAAATCAGAACCAAACATGGTTATGGAATTGCCAGAAGAATGGGATACTTTCGAGGATTATCTCGCAGCGATGAGTTCCAAATATCGAGTAAGAGCCAAAAGAGCCTTCAAAAAAGGGGCAGATCTCAAGCGAGTCGATATGACTGTTGAGCAGATCGAAGAACACAAGCAACTCATTCATCAGTTATATCAGAAAGTTAGCCATTCTGTAGATTTCAATCTGGTTTATCTTCATGAGGATTATTATCCAGAGATGAAGCGTAGAATGAAAGATGACTTTAGGCTAATCGCTTATTTTTTGGACGATAAGATGATAGGTTATTTCACTACGATCAAGGATCATCATGAAACTCATGCTCATTATTTAGGCATGGATTATGAATATAATAATCACTATCAGTTATATCTCAATATACTGTATGATATTATCAAAATAAGCATAGAAAAAAATAAGTCTGCCAAGATAGATTTTGCTAGGACCGCTCCAGAAATCAAGAGTTCTGTAGGGGCTACTCCAGAAGAAACCTTCTTCTATCTTCGCCATACCAATTCTCTATTGAATCGCTTAGTAGCAAGAGCGACGAGTTCTATACAAGGAGCAGAAAAAGAAGTCATATATAGAAGTCCATTCAAGGCAAAACCTACCGCCAAGGCAGAAAACAATGGCAAAGCCGCTGCATCCGATTCACATACCCAAGGAGCTAATTTATAGTTATTGCAATGCAGGTATTGCTGATATAAAAGACATTTGTCAAAGAACCAAATAGATTAATTATGGCAAAAGGTACCAAGAAAGAATATACTAATGGAGAATTAACGATTGTATGGCAACCTACAAAATGCATCCATTCAGGCGTTTGTGTCAAAACACTTCCCAATGTATATGATCCCAAAGCAAAACCTTGGATTAGCATTGAAAATGCCTCTACAGAAGAACTCAAGTCACAGGTCACGAAATGCCCATCTGGTGCATTAAGTTACTATATGAATGAATAAGAGAGGTAGAACGAAGAAGTGACGAATTTCCTAACAAACGCTAAGAAAAGGAAATCAGAAATCCGTTTAAAGAAAAACCTACTGCCAAATCCCCTAAAAATGGCAAAGCCATCATATCCGACTCACATACCTAAGGATTTAATTGATAGTTATTTAGCCACTGAATACTGGGTATCTACTCAGCCTCCTTTTTGTATCAAAGTACAAGAAGAGAACAATTATCTATTTGATTTTTTGGAAAAGAATAAATACCAGTCATGGGGATTCATCACTGCATGGAATCCCTATTCCCAAGAGAAAAGTTTGGAAGAAAATAATCATCAAAATTTACTTTTGGAGAAAGAAATTATTGGACATTCCTTTGATTATTTTCCTGCTGAAGGTAGGCTAGGGGAGTGGTTGGAGAAGAGTTTTTTTGTTTTGGGGATTTCTAGGGAAGAGGTGGTTTTATTGGGGAAGAAGTTTGGGCAGAATGCTGTTTTGTTTGGTAATCTAGAAGAAGTAGAATTGGTGTTTTGTGTGTGAGGGATTTTGTTGTTTTGGATCTAATTTTAGTATGGAGTTCGCCACGAGAATAGACACCAAGATAGTAAAATCAAGCAGCGTTTCTAGCTGCAATCAAAATAGCCATTTCCCTTGGAGATTTTCCTTTTAGGGTAGAATGTATTCTCTTGGTGTTATACCATCCATCGATATAATCAAAAACGACAGAATATATCTGTATACATTGTTTAGTAGTCAATAATTTTCTAAAATCTTTGCTGGCATATTGGCTTCCCCTATCCGAATGAAAAACTAGTCTGGGTAGTACGGGTCTGTTTTTTGTTGCTTTGTTAAATGCTGCCAGTAGTGTCTCGATCAGTCATGTTATCACTCAGGTTCCATCCTATAATCATTCTGTCAGCTAGATCTATTACTGCTGTAAGATAGACAAAAGAATGTTTCAGACGGATATATGTTATATCCCCAACCCAAAACCTTCCAGATTCTGAAACTGAAAATTTCCTGTCCAAAAGGTTTGGTGATATTTTTATATCATGCTTAGAATCAGTAGTGTTCTTGATTTTTTTTAACTACTGGACTGATTTTTAGTTCTTTCATTCTTCTTGCTACTGTCCTTTCTGATACTTTTATATCCATCTTACACAAGGTAGTATGAATCCTAGGACTACCATATGTCTTACGGAGAATCGCCATCCTTCAGATATTTACTCCGCCAATTATATATCGTATTCTCGCTTACTTCAAAGCGAACTGCAAGTTCTTTTATCGACTCTTTGTCTTCCAAACTCAACTTTACCACTTCTAATTTCTCTTCCTTACTGTACTGTTTTCTTCGTCTTGACATTAGATAAATTTTTTAAATGTAATCATTATACTTTTAACTTATCTTAGTGTCTACTTTTTTGACGAACTCTAAACATTTTATGATAATTGATAGAGCTAAGGAAATTAGTGAAATAATTAATGAAGAAATCAAAAAAATGAATGGATAAGCCACTATTTTTTCAATCATCAATGACTCCTACGCTGCCCCCAAATTCAATTCTTCCAAATAAGATAATTTATCATAATCAGGAGAGAATTTCTTCAATTCCTTAACTGTTTCTAAGAAAAGATTGTCTTGTCTTAATTGATAATGACAAAGTGCCTTATTGAAAAATACATCCGTTTTATGTCCGAATATATTCACAGAACGAGCGAAATAAGTCAAAGCCTCTTGGTAATAACCCAGATCATATAGTAATCCTCCTATTTCATACGCCAAATCGAAAGGTTCGTTGAGCGTGAAATACATACTCCAAGTCTGATGAATGGTTTCTGCGAGTCTACCTCGTTCTTTTATAGATATCTTTTGAGCTAATTTTCTGACTTGTGGCAATACATTTTTGAATAAAGTAGCATCATATGCACCTAACCTAATTATTGCCAGTAAATGAGGCAATTCAAAATTAGTCATATTTTTATAGACCATTTGTTTCATGACATTGAAATCATCTGGCCCGAAATTATCTACAGAACGTTGATAAGTTGTTTGTATCTCTGTATAAGTATCATGATCTTCCATGAATAACATACAGCCTAATTCTAAATGAAAAGTAGAGTAGGAAGGAAAGAGAGCTCGTCCTCCATGTTTTTCACAAAAACGACTGAAGGCATGATAATTAACCCAAATAGAAAAACTACCATGAGGAATGATCTCCGGCAAAGGATTCTTATCCAGATCTTCTAATTCATGGAAGCCTTTATCCATAGACAACAGCATCAGCCCTTTTTGAGATAGCTGACGAAGATTATTGATACATTGCAACCCCTTATGAGGGAAAAATAAGTGCGTATGTTCTAAACAGCTCCTATACTCTTCTAATATTTCATTGAAAACAAGCTCTTCGTAGGGAGCTGCATTCAGTATTTTTGTGCTAAACACCAATTCTAATTCCCTGAGCAAAGTTTGCTCATCCATTTCATTAGGATCATTAACCGTTTCCAATCCTATCGAACAATTAGCGATTTTACCTTCACGAATAGCATATAAATCAGTAGGAAGAGAATCGAAGAAATAATTACCAATAGCGAGCAATGGCTGCTTTAATTCTTTTTGAGAAATAGTTTTGCCACTATATCGCATAGCAATTTCTTGGCTTGCTATACCATCGAAATAACTTACATCCAGTAACCCAGCTTCAAAATAGCTTTGGAACTGTGCATGCTTCATGAAGAAATTCAAATTATCCTCCACAATATCACTCAACACATAACAATAAGGTGCTAATGTCAAATTAGCAATACTCGTTAATTGTTCCAGATGTTTTAAAATATGAAAAGCTAGTCTACCATGTCCAGCACCTAGTTCTAGGATGTAAACAGTTTCTGTGGTTTGTCCTTTTGCGGCTAAGTCTTTAAGGCAAGCAAAAATCAATTCGGCATAAGTTCTGCCAACCATAGAATTGCTCGTCATATGATGCGGAACAGTATTTTTTCTCCAAGCATCCACACCTGCCTTTTGGTAATAATCTCGATTAATTGACCAAATCAGACTATCGGAAAAAGGTTTGGCAGTTTCTACTGTATAGCGTTTGCTATTATCCATAATACAAGCAATTCATTAATGAAATGTATCATAAGTACACTGTAAAGTAAATAGGTTGCAGTTTTGAATCGCTTAATTTTTAGTTAGGCTAGGCAAAAATGACGCGAATAGCCGTAGCTATTTAAGGAGTTTTTAACGACGCATAGCTGAAAACTAAGCAGACAAAACGGTTACTTATTTAATTTACAGTGTAATAAGGGGTATTGAATAAATAAGTGTCCGTTTTGACTTCATCTTTTTGCACTATGCTGTGTTGACAAAAGCCTTATTACACTAAGGCGTACCGCGGTTTTTACCGCCTTGCCTGGTACAAAAATATTTTATCAATTCTGGACACTTATTTATTCGCTATCCCTAAACTAAGCAGGCTTGTACTAGATTTTTTTAGCAGAAACAGACGAAGAGTCAAATGAAAAGGCGAAGGTAAACCTTTTTTAGTGAAAGAGTGAATAGTGAAAGAGTGAAGAGTAAAACGATGAAATTCATGTGTTTTGCCAATAAAAAAACGTAGAGACGAGATGCTTCGCGTCTTGCCAAACAAAAGAAAAGAGTGAATAGTGAAAGGATTCACAACTATTCACTCTTTCACTTTTAACGATCTACTAAAAAAAATTATCTTTTGACCACAGTTCCATCATCATAAATATCTAAACCAGAATTAGGAAAATCCTCATTAGTCAGCTCTTGTAATTTCTTAATAGCTCTTTTTTTAGAATCTATTTTAGGACCATGTGTTTTGGCTTGATAGACAGGGGTGATTTCTGCGTGAGAGAAAGCACCACTATTATCTACATATACTTTTAATAAAGGAGCAATTCCTGTTGCACCTCTTAGATTGAATCTACCATAAGTACAAAAGTTTCCAAGACTATAAATAATGAAACGGTCATTATATAATTCCATTGCACGAGTAACGTGTGGGCCATGACCAAAAACAATATCTGCTCCAGCATCAACAACAGCATGAGCGAATTTGCAAACATTACCTCTATTTTCTCCTACATACTTTTCAGTAATACAAGGCGTATGCTGATGACTTGAACCTTCTGCACCTCCATGAAATGAAACGATAACGATATCACTCATTTCTTCTAATTTCTGTACAATTTGCTTCGCTTTTGAAATATTACGAATATCACAAGTACCAGAATTAGGAGCAAAAGCCGCAAAACCATACTTCACACCATT
>JBNMOV010000235.1:0-7696 GCA_051275765.1 Maribacter sp.
AGCAAAGGAATATTGTACAAATCCTACTAGGATTAAAGAGAGTGTGAATAGTATTTTTTTCATAATATCTATGTTGATATAATCTGATATGAATATTTTGGGTAAATAGTCTGGGTTTTATAGAAACATATACAGAGTATAAATAAACATATAATTTACGTTATTATGGGTAGTCTAGAAAAGGTTAATTCTATTATTTTTTGGTTTTTAATTCTAATTTTATTTTTTCAAATAACTGTATATCAGTTATTTGTATTGTTTTTTGTTTAGGTTAATTAAGGTTTTAAAAGTGAAGTTGTTACAGAGGAGATATTATAAATTCAATTTGGGATAAGTAGGAGGGAAAAGGATAAGTCAAATGTGTACATCGTATTGTTACCTGCTTCCCAATACGAAAAAACGTAAAAGGCGTACGCCTTTTACGTTTTTATTTTGCTTAAAAGCTAAATTAAATTAAAACAACCTTTTAGTACAAGTTATTTATTCTGTTAAAGAATGGTCAACTGTGTAATTTTTCCGAATAGAACAGTCCTGTTGGCTTCCCCTAGTTAATTCCATTACGAAAAATACAGTAGCGAGGCCTAGAATGATTCCACATATTAAAAACTTTTTTTTCATGTCTTTCATTCGTTTAATAATTTTATTAAAATAATAGAATTAAGTTTTTTTTAATTTCTATTACTAACGGATACATTTAAGTAGGATGATTATCCTAGTCACGAATATAACGTATATATAATATTTAGTATATGTTATGACTTGCGAAAAAGACCGTTTTCTAATGATTTGTACTCAAAAAAATGTAAAAATTCACTGTATAAATACTTTTCTATTAATTATAGATATGAATAATGATGAAGGCACTTTTATTTTTTTATCACTATTTCGCATTTATTTCAATTTTATTGATAGGGTAATTCGAAACTTTTAGAAAAGGATTCATTTCTAATGAATGATATTTGCCTATTCCCTTATGGTTTTTCTATTTTTTAAAAACCTATTTAGTTTATGGTACTAACTTAGAGCTTGTTAGCAGTTTGATTTTTAAACGAATTATTAAATTCCTAATGAGCTTTTAGAATCCTTAGGGCAATTTTTTAAGATATAATAATCTTGTTGACTTTCTGTAGCCAATTCCATTACGAAAAGGATGAGGGCTACCCCTAATATAGTACGGCATATAATTCTTCTTTTTTTATCACTCATAATTCATATCTGTTTAGATCTGTGAAATAAAATAGAATCTTGTTTGATTTTGTTTATTTGTCTTGCACACATATAAATATACATAATATGTTTAATAACACAGTATTTATTTGTAATACACGAGTTAAAAAAATGTAAAAACTTAGAATTTTGGCTAAAAACACTTTCTTTCATACTTTTTATTGGCTATTTGATAATAAGCAGTTGATTGTGAGTAAGCTCTACTATTGCTTGGCAAATGAGGTACATATTTATGACAGGACTAAAAATGGAACTATATGGAAAAAGTAATCATTGAAAACAAAAATGGACTCAAAGCCATATTTACCAATTATGGAGCAAGATTAATGTCTCTCTTCGTTCCAGATACTAAAGGAAATTTATTAGATATAGTCCTAGGTTTTCATCAGCCAAAAGATTACCTCCAAGCGGAAGAAAAGTATTTTGGTGCAATAGTAGGAAGATACGCCAACAGGATTGATCAAGGAATATTTTACTTAAATGAGAAAAAATATCAACTCACTATAAATAGTCCTCCAAACAGTTTGCATGGAGGAAACAAAGCCTTCCATGAAAAACTATGGCAAATTGTTTCAGTCAGTAAAGATAAACTTATCATGTCTTGCGAATCTATGGATGGTGAAGAAGGTTTTCCAGGAAATATCAAAATTGAAGCGACCTTTCATCTCACCGCAGAAAATTCTTTGAAAATATCTTATCATGCGACCACAGATAGCCCTACACTACTAAATCTTACGCACCACTCCTATTTTAATCTAAAAGGACATGATGGGGGAAGTATCGAAGATCATATCCTAACCATATATGCTGAAAAATATACGCCAGTAAATTCTTCCCTTATTCCTCTAGGAATATATGAATCTGTAGAAAATACGCCATTTGACTTTAGAACAGCTAAAACTATTGGTCAAGACATAGATTCTTTGAGCTATCAGATGAAATTAGGAAATGGCTATGATCATAATTTTGTATTGAAAGAGAAGAATTCCAATGAAATGATTCATTCAGCGACAGTTTACGAACCTGTTTCTGGAAGAAAAATGGAAGTACATACGAATCAGCCTGGTTTACAATTTTATACTGCTAATTGGTTATCTGGAAATGATAAAGGAAAATCAGGAAAGCCATATCGATCTAGAACTGCATTCTGCTTAGAAACTCAACATTTTCCAGATACACCTAATCAAGCTTCATTTCCTAGCTGCACACTTCTTCCTAACGAAGTATATAATTATAGCTGCGAGTATAAATTTGGATGATAAGGCTAAGAATTAACTTTTAGCTGGAGTATTAATAAACCCTAAATTCAAATAATTGCTTAGTAGCGGACGGTTGTAGTAAAATATATAAAATTCTTTTTTTGTTTAAAATTAAGCCCTATTGACCATCGTATATTGTTCATATTGTGTAGCTTATATACTATCCAAGATGAAAAATAAATTTGTATTTATGTTGTTTTGTTTAACTTTTCGATTGATTTTTACTTAAATGTTTAAACAAAATAGCTTCTTTTGAGTTCTGTAAGCATCAACTATTTATTTAATAAAAAAACAATAGCAATGTTTAGAATGACGAATCTTTTAAAGCTCCTTTTCCTGTCTGTAATGGTATTAAGTATCTTCGCTTGTGATGATGATGATCCTGTGGTTGAAATTGATAATACAATTACTGCAGTAGCAATAGGAGATGCTGATTTGAGCAGCTTAGTAGCAGCATTAACTAAGGTTAATCTTGCTGCAACACTTCAAGGAGATGGACCTTTTACTGTTTTTGCTCCTAGCAACGCTGCATTTGCTGCATTTCTTTCTGCAAATGGATTTGCAAGTTTGGAAGATGTACCAGATGCATTGTTGACAGCTGTATTATTGAATCACGTAGTTTCTGGAGAGAATAGATCTACAGGGTTAGCTACAGGTTATGTTTCTACACTAAGTCCTAGTGCAGCTGATGCTAATACTAATTTAAGCCTGTACATAGATTTGGCATCAGGTGTTGAATTGAATGGAATATCTACTGTAACTATTGCTGATATAGATGCTGATAATGGTGTTATTCACAAGGTAGATGCAGTTATTGGATTACCAACTATCGTTACGCATGCTTTAGCTAATGCTAATTTGTCAACATTGGTTTCTGCTCTTACTACACCAGGCACAGCAGCTAATTATGTAGAGATACTTTCAGGAACTGGACCATTTACTGTATTTGCTCCAACTAATGATGGATTCAATTCATTTGTAGTAGAAAAAGGATTTGCTAGTCTAGGAGATATTCCTGTACCAACATTAGAAGCGGTACTACAATATCACGTAGTTTCTGGAGCTAATGTAAATTCATCTGCATTGACAGATGGTATGATGGTAACTTCATTCGAAGGTACTGATTTTACTATCAATACAGTAGGTGGTGCAAGTATCACAGATAATGAAGGTAGAATAACTAATATTGTATTGACAGACGTTCAGGCAAACAATGGTATTATCCATGTTGTGGACAATGTATTGTCACCATTATAGTAGGGTTATAGAATAATATTTTAACAAATTTTACATGTCCTCTTGGGTTTTTCCAAGAGGACATTTTTGTATAAGGTATATTTTTATACTGACTCACATTAATATATGAGTTATAAAAATACGACATATGTAGCCAGCGAAATTTCACCAATAGCTAATCTTTATATATATTTGAGAGGTACTATACTTTACAAAACTAACACTAAACTAATTGTAATGAAAAAAATTACTACGCCTCTTTTTCTATTTTTAATGTTCATAGCTTGGAATACTTCCTTGGAAGCACAAGTCAATGTTTATGCAGAATATGATCTTCCATCACCTAATAATTTAAGTCCATTATTCATTGGTTCTATTACAGACAGTGCCATTTATTATGGAGATGACTCAAATGCGAATACAAACAAACCTGTTGTTGTATTCGTACATGGTTTCATAGATTTGGCTAATCTTTGGTTTGCTCCAGGCAATGATATGTATAGAAAATGCTACAATAAAGGATATCGTACGGCTTTCGTAGCCACTACGAGAGGTGAAGGAATGTGGTACAATGGCGAAATGCTCAGTTATATGTTAGATGATATCACTGCTTATTATGGCGTGAATGATGTAGTCATCGTGGCACATAGTAATGGAGGAAAAGCTGCTGAAGTAGCAATGTTTACACATGATAAGTATAATAAAGTAAATAGAGTAATCACTTTAGGTACACCATTCAAAGGAACAGGTCTAGCTAATATAGCTGGTTTGCCTGGTTTTAATTGGGTAGTTGATTTGATAGGATTAGGTGGTGGAGCGACGACTTCTACTACTTATTATATGGAAGGTGTGGCTCGTCCTATTTTGGATAGTGATCCAGATAATCAGCCAAATAAATTCATCAATTATGGTGCATGGGGTTATGGTTCTGGAAATACGATATTAAGTCCTATCATGTTTACTGGAGGATTATTGCTCAATATAATGGGTGGAGGATCTTTCAATGGTGGTAATGATGGCGTAACACCTTATTATAGTTCTACTCGTCCAGGTGGAAATAAGATGTGGCCAGGAAGTTGCTGGGGCTGGTGGTGTAACAAACAATCTAAGCATGATCACATCGACATCGCTTATGATTACATTTCTTTCAATTATTTCCAACCTTGGATGTCAGGAGCATTACCAAGAATGGAGCAAAGTGAGGAAATACTAGAAAATCCAATGTATGAAAGTAGTTTTGAAATTATCACATCCAATGATGCGAATGGTACATTCAAAATTCCTGCTGGAGCATTAAATCTAAATGTAAGTTTGCTTCAAAAAGGAGAAGCTACTGATTTTTCTTTATTGAATGAAAATGGTACAGAAATTATAGCAGATACGAAGACAAAAGAATCTATAGGAAAAGGATTGAGTCGTAATGCTTCTATAGAAAACCCTACTGCTGGAACATATAGATTGAAAACAAAATCTGCTGATTATTTAGCAGTAGTGAGTTATGATAATGGTCCTATATTAGTTTATGATGATAGCAAAGCCTCTTACGAGCAAAATAAATCTGTAGTTCTTTCTGCACATTTATTAGAAACGAATGAAGTGATGTCTATCAAAGGAGCAGTAACATTGACCAGTGATCTGCAAGGTAATGCTGTGAATGGCGAAAGCTACGAAGTAGAATTTTTATATAAAGGAAATATGGAATATGAATATCATATGCCTCAAGGATTGAAACCTGGTGTATATAATGTATTGATTCATGCTGAATCTGATTCATATAGACGTTCTGCGATTTCTGGTTTTGCTGTAAATGCAGCGAAAATGGAAGTAAATATAGAAACACAAGAATTATCTATTACTAATTATCCTAATCCAGTAGTAGAAATGACGACTATCCGTTTTGAAAAAATGTTTGAAGGTGATGCTTCTATCCGTTTGATCGATAATTTGGGTAGGGTAGTGAAAGTAGAAGATATTTCTGGTTTAATTGTTGGTAACCACCAATTAGAATGGAATCTGAAATCATTTAATGCAGGTACTTATTTCTTGGAATTCCAAAATGAAGGAAAGACGAAAACGAAGAGAGTAGTGGTATTGAAATAATACTTTTGTACTCTTTTTATTAATATAAAACAGCCTATAACTTCAAGTTATAGGCTGTTTTTCGTGAAAAGGAAGTACTATTTTGACGATTTGTACACTCATCTCTTCCTTAAAATTTCACGATAATATTTATTGTCAGAGACATCTGATTCCCAATCCCATTCATCTCTGCAAAAGTTACGAAATGCTTGTGAATCAAGTAATATTTCATCTTTTATTGCCATATTAAACATGTCGATAATGCATCATATGTATCAAGATAAGAATCAGGGCAATGTTCATCTAACTCTTCTAATTCTTTTGGATAATAGGTTAGGTTTTTCGCATCAATACTTTTTATCACTATTGCAAAATCTCGTTGCCATAATGCAATAGCTTCCTGAAATTCATTTTTGTGTTTTTCTCGATTTATTATCAATCGCTCTATCAGTTCTGTTCTCTTAACAGTCACTTCAATATTAATACGACCATGCTCTCTTCTAAGGGATGGCGAATAAATAAGTATCTGGAATTGATAAGATATTTTTGTGCAAGGCAAGGCGGTAAAAGTCGCGTTACGCCTTAGCGTAATAAGGTTTTTGCCAACGCAGCATAGTGCAAAAAGATGAAGTCAAAACGGACAGTTATTTATTCAATATCCCTAAATGACAGCTCTTAAGTAATTTTGTTTATTAAAGTTTATTAAATTATCTATGTAATACTCCTTAGAGATTATTTTATTCAAAATAATGCTCTAATAAATCTAAGCTAAATACCTTAAAACCAAGCTTATTAGCCAATTCAGTATATTGCTCTTTTATGCCTGTTCTTCCTTTCTCTAAATGATAACTATACTGAAGATTAAGTGGTTTTCGGATTGCCAGAAATTCGTAGCTACTGAAAATCAGATAATTGTTATTAGTGATGGTCTGTAAAGCGAATACCGCTAGTGGACTAACTCATAAGTAAAGGTATGTTAAGCTGCCGTAATTATTAGGTTCTGTTAGGCACAAAAAACGGAGTTACGCCCTAGCGTAATGAGTATTTTTGGAACGACACAGAAGCTGATAAGTACAAATCTTGGGCATATCGGAATTTATGAGTTAGTCCACTAGGTATAGCAATAAAGGAAAACAACTTGATATAATCGATATAAGAATCAAAAGCTAAATCAATGTTTACTTTCTTCAATTCACTCGCAGCTCTTTTGTAACTCCCTTCTTTTATAGATAACAAAGCCTGTGCTATTTGAAAAATCCACAAATGCGTTAATCGATTAAATTCATTTATTTCAAAAATCTCTTCATAATATTTATTAAAAATAATTTCAATCCAATCAACTCTTTTTAAAAGTAATATCGTAGAAATAATCTCAAAGAAAAACTCACATTTATTAAGTCCTTCACTTTTAATTAATATTTGCTCAAAAATAGCAGTCTGTTTATTCACTGGTTGACTATACAATTGATTCGCATAATATCGTCCTTGCACAACAGGATGTACATCTTTTAAATCATAAGATGTTTGCAAACTAAGTAGTTCTTTTGGATGACTATTTAAGAAAGCGTGATAAGTATACCTAGCGGTATTCGCTTTACAGATCAACACTAATAACAATTGCTTGATTTCCAGAAGCTATGAATTTTAACAATCCGAAAACCAATTAATTCTCAGTATATTTAATAAATTTAGAAACAATAAATGTTCTTCCTCTTTTTCTAACTGAATGGATTGCTCAATTAGTTCCATATAGCTAAAATTAAAATTCTAGTAATCAATAAAATTATAAACTACTGTTCTCCTAAATCGAGCACTTTTTAAAAGTGAAATAATAAAAGTTTTATCCTTTTTACAAAAAAGCCTTAGAGTAACACCAAGTGCTACGCAAATTCTTA
>JBNMOV010000236.1:0-7669 GCA_051275765.1 Maribacter sp.
ATCATTCGTTCATCCACTAAACGCTGAAAGGCGGAACTTTGGGCTTCGATCTTTTACGTTTGTACAATTGCTTATGGTTTTATATCTTTAAAAAGATAGTTGAAAAGAGCGAAGCCACATTGTTCAAAAACACGGGAAACTTTTCATTTTAAATTTTGAGTAACCTATCTAATAACCTAATCAACCAGTCAACTAATAACTAATTTACCTTCCAAAATCATCTTGCACTCTCACAATATCATCTTCATCTGAAGGATGATCAGGATTGGTATGCTTCCAAATTTCAGCTACCATGCCCCATCCATCTGTACCTATTAGACGATGTCTTTCGCCTTGTTTAAGCTGTATAATTTCTCCCAATGCCAATGCTTTAGGTTCTGTTTGTTCATCTGTGTCACTGACGACTACGCCTGCTGTTCCTCCTACCACTCGCCATAGCTCTGCACGACGATGATGGTATTGCCAAGACAATCTTTTATCTGGAGCAACTAGAAGAATTTTAGGACTCAACTTAGCATATCCTTTAAAATCATCCATATTCATCTTAGGGAAAAAATACTGAATAAAACGAGGTGCATCTTCCTCTGGTAATACAAAAAAGCCACCCCAAGGACGAGCATCATCATATTTTTCAACAGAAAAACCTAGTCGATCTATCAATGAACGAGTATTGAAAAACAAGGTTTCCTTGCTCAATTCTTTATCGAATTTCATATTCGTTCCCCACTCCACTTTATCCACAGATTTATACACAGATTGGATACCGTCTTCTAATGAAGTCTTTGCTTTCCAACCTAATTTTTCTAACTTTTCTACGTTCATTAGTTTTCTAGGCGTACCATCTGGCTTAGTGAGATCGTGTTCTATTTTTCCTTCATAGCCTACTACCTTTTTTATCATCTTTGCCAATTCCAGAATGGCGATATCTTCGCCTGTTCCTATATTGACTAATCCTGCTTCATTGTAATTTTGCATGAGGTAATAACAGGCATCCGCCAAATCATTTACATGTAAAAATTCTCGTTTTGGACTGCCTGTCCCCCACATGACTACGCTAGGCGTATCATTGATTTTGGCTTCATGAAATTTCCTGAGTAATGCAGGAAGTACATGAGATTTTTCCAAATCATAATTATCATTAGGCCCGTATAAATTGGTAGGCATTACAGAGATGAAATTACAACCATATTGTGCACGATAAGCATCGCACATTTTGATACCTGCTATCTTGGCTATTGCATAAGGTTCATTGGTAGGTTCTAATAATCCTGTGAGGAGATATTCTTCTTTGAGTGGCTGTCGAGCTAATTTAGGATAAATACAAGAAGATCCCATAAACAACATCTTCTCCACTCCAGATTGATGAGCTGCATTAATCACATTGGCTTCCATCATGATATTATCATAAATGAATTCTGCTCTGTAAGTATTATTTGCTAATATACCGCCTACTTTGGCTGCTGCCAAAAAGACATAATCTGGTTTTTGTGCTTGAAAAAAATCATTTACAGCTTGTTGGTTTCTTAGATCTAGTTCCCTTGATGTACTAGTAATGAAATTGGTAAAACCTTCTGCACGTAATTTTCTCATCAATGCCGAACCAACCATACCTCTATGTCCGGCTATATAGATTTTTTTCGTTTTTTCCATCTTATTTAGTAGATATTGAGATTTCGAGATAAAGAGATGTTGAGATTGTTTAGTTCTAGATGATTTTATGGGGTAATTAAAAACATTCCAAGGAGTTTTAATTCCTTAGTGAAACGAATCACGTAGAACTAAATATTGAAACCTTATTAGAAATAAAGAGGTATAACAAGATCTTACTCAAACTCATTATTAATGCTAAATCCAGCTTTCTTCAAAAACTGATTCCTTTTGAACAATTCTAAATCCTTTGCTATCATTTCCTTTACTAGTCCTGCTAGATCATATTTCAATGTCCATCCTAGTTTAGTCCTAGCTTTGGTAGGATCTCCTATGAGTAATTCAACTTCTGTAGGACGATAATAACGAGGATCTACTGCTATAATTGCTCTGCCTACTTCCAGCGGATATTGAGGATTAGTACTTGATGCTACAATACCTACTTCCTGCTCTCCTTCTCCTTTAAATTCTAACTCAACGCCTATTTCTCTGAATGACATTCTTACGAAATCTCTGACAGTCGTCGTCACTCCTGTAGCTACAACATAATCGTCGGGATCGTCTTCCTGTAGCATGAGCCACATTACTTCTACATAATCCTTGGCATGTCCCCAATCTCTCTTGGCATCCATATTTCCTAGGAACACTTTATCTTGTAAACCTAAGCCTATTTTGGCAGCAGCACGAGTAATTTTCCTAGTCACGAATGTTTCTCCTCTTAGTGGGGATTCGTGATTAAATAAGATTCCGTTAGATGCATGCATCCCATAGGCTTCTCTATAATTTACTGTGATCCAGTAAGCATATAGTTTGGCTACAGCGTATGGAGAACGAGGATAAAAAGGAGTGGTTTCTTTCTGTGGCACTTCTTGCACCAAACCATAAAGTTCTGAGGTAGAAGCTTGATAGAAACGAGTCTTTTTGGTCAAGCCTAGTATTCTTATAGCTTCCAGAATCCTCAATGTTCCAATACCATCAGTATCCGCAGTATATTCAGGAGAATCGAAACTTACTTGTACATGGGACATTGCTCCAAGATTGTAAATTTCATCTGGTTGTACCTCCTGTATGATTCTAATCATATTAGTAGAATCTGTCAGGTCTCCATAGTGAAGAATGAGATTCCTAGTCTTTACATGAGGATCTTGATATAGATGATCTATCCTAGAGGTATTGAATGAAGAGCTCCGTCTTTTTATTCCATGTACCTCATATCCTTTAGACAATAGCAATTCTGTGAGGTATGCCCCATCCTGCCCTGTAATTCCTGTTATTAATGCTTTCTTCATACAATCAAAAGTCGTAATATTTATTTGTCAAAGCTGTAGTTATCCCAAAGTATATATACGTAGTATTCAATTTCTTTAAATCATCAGTCTCTATCGATGGATTATAACTTCTGTACGTCATCCCTAGTTCCGCTCTTAAGTTATATTTAGGATTAATAACATAACCTAGTTTTAGATCTGTATAGAGTGTTGTCGTTTTGATACCCTGCCCTATTTTATTCCCTTCTTTATTATCCACTTCTGTATATGATCTGAATATATCACTCCCCACATTAGTACCCAATGAATCCAAACCTTGGACTGCATACATCAATTCCAATTCTCCAAACCATCTGCCTTTTTGGTAACTAATGATATTCATAGATTCTATAAAATTAGCTCCTAGAGGGTGTGCTAAAGATTCATTATAATGTCCGTAACTCCTTCCAGATGTTCCATGAGAATAAGTGTATGGTCGGGCAAGATTTATTTCTGTCTGTACTTTCAATCCAGGAGTGAAAGTATCGTATGATTTGAAGCCTAATTGAAAAGCGAACTTATTAGCCCACCATCCATTATTTTTCAATATTTCACTGAATTTGAATTCATCTATTGCCAACTGTGTGTAGAACATAGATTTCTCTTTCATCTTATAGGACATCGTGATACCTATCAGCACATTTCCTTTATTAGAACCTAATGCAAATTCTACCGGACGATATAAGATGATAGGATTCAAATAATTAAGTTCGAATGTTCCTGTACTGTCCTGATGTACTACAGATTCAAATAAGCCTATATTAAATCTCTTTGTAGCATTAATAGACAGATAATGAGAGACTACATATTTTTTATCAAAAGTAGTTCTAGCAACACTTTGCGATACTCCATTTGGAATATCTATCATTTGGGTGTATAAATTAGTATAATTCAGTTTCCAGAATGATGTCCTTATTTTCAAATAAGGGTAATTGAAATGATTATCTGACATCAACATAGAACGATAACCGTCACCTATAAAATTTTTACCATGTCCCATCTGAATATTAAAAAACTCGTTAGGTTGATAAGTAATTTGTCCTGTTGCTGCAGCAAAATCAAAGGCTCTATCATTAGTAGTCGTCAGTTGAGAATCAAATCTTTTTGGAAAGCCCTGTCCTCCAGGCACTACAAAATTTTCTTTCACAAATTGATTAACATAACCAGGAAACCTAGCTTGGTTTTCATATACATCAGAGTAAAACGTAAGTGTCTTACCTATATGTCCCATTACCTGCACACCTCTAGTATTAACATAATTGGTCAATGAATCGGGAAGATCTGAAGCATAACCACTTCGAATGTCCATTAGCGGATTGAGAATAAGAGAATATTTATTATTTTTCTTATCCCTTAATTCTAAAAAATTATCATTGAATGCCGCATCATATAACCATCTACTGAATTTTTTATTAAGCTCCTTTTCAAAACGAAGTTCCTGATGTATAGAGTCTGTAATGTGCGATATTTCGAAAGCACTATATGGCTTAATAGCAGTATGTATATGCCTATTCTTATTTTTGAGTAGTTCCGCTTCTGTTTTCTGAAGATAGGAATTATTAAGTGGGATATATGATTTTTGTGCGTTGGCATACATTCCAATACACAGAAATATTACAATAATAGCTAAGCTTAGTTTGTTCTTATTTTTCATAATTTAAACATTCTAAATTGAAAAATCTTTCTTAGTGGTTTTAGCCATCTGATATAAAATTTAGGCTTCAAATCATTAATTCCCCATGCTAATTTATCCTCATTATTAGCTAATAATCTATGTTTCAAACTACTATTACTGATTCCTCCCATTCTCATCTTCACCAATACTTCTGGTAAATATGCCACTTTTATTTGGTGTTTATACATGAGCCTAAGCATCAATTCATAATCTGCGGATATTTTTAACTTAGTATTAAATCCTCCAAATTTTTCATACACTGATTTCTTGACGAAGAAAGTAGGGTGTGGAGGCATCCAACCATGTAAAAATTTATTCCTATTGAATGGTCCTGATTTCCATATCCTAACGACTTTTTTGGTATCTTGATAATCTACATAATGTAAGTCCCCGTATACTGCATCTATATCAGATCCCATAAAAAGGGCAGCCACTTTTTCTATGACATAGTCATTATTATAAATATCATCTGAATTAAGGATACCTATGATTTCTCCACTAGCTAGGCTTAGTCCTTTGTTCATTGCATCATAGATCCCTTCATCTTTTTCAGAAAGGACTTTTGAAACATGAGGATATTCATTTACTACTCCTAATGTGCCATCACCAGAAAGGCCATCGACGATAATATGGTCGATATCTTTATAGCTCTGCTTAGTTATACTATCTAAAGTATCTCTAACTGTCTCAACACTATTATATGTTATGGTTATTATTGAAATCTGCATTATTAAACTATATGAGTTGAGGAATCAAAAAATAGATTCTCAATATTTCCTATATATTTTATTGTTAAAAGTTATTCATTACACCCAAAAATACTGCAAAGCTAGTTAATTATAGTTTTTTTTATTTTATTATAGAATTCTTCTTTTGAAAATTTCTGTATTGCTGCATTTCTAATTAAATTATGATCTAGGTTATTCTTGTCTAATTTAGATAAAGTTTGAGCAATTTGTTGCTCTATATCCTCTCGTTCTAGAATAGTCGATGGAACTCCTTTTAGAATATCGGGAATAGCTCGCCAGTTTGTTGAAATAATATAACAGCCGCTACAAGCTGCTTCTACAACGACTAAAGGAAACCCTTCTGTTTTATAAAACGTAGGGAATAGCATAAATTTTGATTCTCTCAAATATGCCCTTACTTCTTCTGAACTTTGGGCGTATCCAAATGAAACTTTATCTGCAATAGCATATTTTTTAATAATACTTTGTGCTTTTGTTTCTATTTTTTTTTCAAAGAATTTTCCTAAAAAAAGCATTTCATAACTTGGATTATTTTTTGAAAATTGTGCAAAACCTTCTAATCCTTTTAAGATGCCTTTAGATTCTAAAAATGCTCCTACGTATATGATTTGGTTTTTTCTTTCAATGTTGGATGGTTCATAAAAAGGATCTGTGGGAATATTACCTATTACATGTAATTCGCAATGATTCATGGATTTTGGTAAAAATCGATCAGAAAGAACAATAAGTTTATCTAAAAAAAAATCATAAAACTTAGTTCTCCATCCGAATAAGTATTTAGCTACATAACCACTATGGCTATGTGCTACAATTTCATATCCTAATACTTTAAGTGAAATCAGTAATATAGCATCTTTTACAAAGCCTTTAGGATTATCCGTTATCGTGATATAAGCCTTTGAAGTTTTAAATCTTAGTCCTATAAGTTTAAACGGAGCTAGTAATGTATTTAGTAAACTTGTCTCTAATTTTATAAATTCAATACCATCTAGTTTTTCTACTAGATTATTATTAAATACTACTAACCCTGTTCTATAAGGGCCAAAATTAGAAAGAAAAACAACTTTATCTGCCACTGTTCAATTGCTTTAAAATTTCATACCGTTTTTCGAGCAAGGCAATTCTTGCTTGATTTTTGGAATTGATTTTTGATTTATATTTTGTGTAATCTTTTGCTTTACTAAAATTCTTAGTTGTTGTAGATTTTTTTTTATCTTCAGATTTTGCCATGTTTTCTCTGGAGGTCAAATTTACTGTTTTCAATATAAAATCAGTATTAGATTTTTCTCCTAAGAATGTTAGCATTTGCTCTAATTGACTTCTTTTATCCTCTACTAAATTTTCATAAAAAACAACTAAGCCTTGTTGATTTTTATTATTTTGTTCACAAAGTATTAAATGACTTTCGTAATGTTCTATTCCTTTTTCATGATGAATAAAATCATTGATATGATCAAAATGTAAGGCTGAACTTCTATTGTAATATTCGTAGGCTGAACAAAGGGAATCATACGGGTTTCGAATGATTCTCATGACTTTATTCTGAGGGTATGATTTAAATCCTAAATGTGACTTAATCAAAAGTGGACGAGTTGCTTTATTACAATTTCCTTTGCCTAATTCAGGCATTTTCTCATTCACTATATCGTGTAAGACAGAAGTACTTTCTCCTTTTTCAAGTCTAAAATAATTGTAAATCATCATCCTACACAACGTAGACCCAGCTTTGGGGAAAGATGAAATAATATAAGGTCGTTTTAAGAGAATAACTAAAAAATCTGATATGTATTTAAAGTATCTTTTCATAGATAAAGTTTAAATATCAGTTTTATATCCTAACCACTTCATCGTTGGTTCTATATGTTTTCTAATCTGTTCGATTTCTTTTTCGTTGTTTGGTTTTCTTCTAGTATTCGCTATTTCTGGTTGAAATTTATCTTTAAAATATGTCTCTATAGTTATTGTATCTTCTAGTTCTAAAAAATTAGTTATTTTTTTTACTAATGCCCAATCCAATTTTTCTAACCTCACCTCCATATATTTATCTTCTGGAAGTTTTCGTCCATCTTTACAGGCCAATTCTACGCAAGATTTCCATTGTAAAGCACAGAGTTCTAATAGATCTAGTTCTTTGTAAAGTTTATCCATTTCTGGTAATCGTGGCCCCCAATAAACTGTTGACTTTATTCCTATTTTATTTCCTATTCTGGCTAGTAGCTCTTTAGCATAATAAGGAATTTGGGTCCAGTGTATTTCCTTGAGTCTTTGTTGGAGAATATTTTCTCCTGATT
>JBNMOV010000237.1:0-7664 GCA_051275765.1 Maribacter sp.
CCATAGCTAATGAAATAGAAAGATTACATAAAGAAGGTTTTCCGCTGAACGAAGTGGCAGTGATTTACGCTAAACACAAGCAAGCGAGAAATATCATTTCCCTATTAGAGCGAAAGCGGATTCCTTATAACACGAAGCGTAGAGTTAATATCTTGGATTTACCTCTGATAGATAACTTGCGTATTTTCTTAGAGTATCTATATTTTGAATATAAAACGCCAAATACTGGCGAAGAATTCTTATTCAAAATCATGCATTTTAGTTATTTAGGTATTCATCCATCAGATTTGAATCGCTTGAGTAATTACATGGCAAAATATGGACGTGCTCGCAATATCTCTTGGAGAGAAGTCATAGAAAGTAAAGAAGAACTCAATAAAATTCAGTTCAGAAATAAAGATGCGATCTATCGTTTTTCAGAATTGATCAATAGTCTTTTATCCGATTTCGGGAATTTTAGATGTCTATCTTTCTTAGAAAGAGTCATCAATAGAAGTGGATTGCTTCATCATATTTTGCATAATGATGAGAAGCCTTGGATGCTTCAAATCATAGGTACATTCTTTGATTTTGTCAGAAAGGAAACAGACAAAAATCCTCGCCTCACAGTAAAGCGACTCTTGGACATCCTAAAAAACATGGATGAAAATACCTTGCCTATAGGAGTCAATAAAACGATTTCTGCGGAAAATGGTGTTAATCTAGTGACTGCACATGGTTCTAAAGGATTGGAGTTTCAAGTGGTATTTATAGTAGATGCTGGAAAAGATTGGGATTCTACGGCTGCTGGCAAACGATTTAATTTCTATCTACCAGAAACGATTACGCTATCTAATGAAGAAAGCGATGCTTTAGAATCCAGACGTAGATTATTCTATGTAGCAATGACTCGAGCTAAGGAACAGTTATATATTTCTTATGCAGAAAAAGATAATTCATCCTCTCCCCTAGCTCGAACGCAGTTCATAGACGAAATACTAGAGAATGATGAATTGGGGCTGGAAGTAGAACAAAAAGTGCTGAAGCCAGAAGATGTTATCGCTGTTCAGGCATTGCTACTTTCCGCTTTGGAACAGCCTAAAATAGATGCTCAAGAAGCGGCTTCTATCGCAGAACTATTGGAAGGTTTTGTGTTGAGTGTATCTGCGATGAATCGCTACCAAAGTTGTCCATTGAGTTTTTACTACGAATATGTTTTGCGTATTCCCAGCATTCCTAATGAAGCTGCGACTTACGGAACAGCGATGCACAATGCCCTCAAACGTCTTTTTGATAAAATGCTCGTTCATCCAGAAAGGGAATTTGCTACTAGAGATGAATTAGTAGATTATTTCCAAAAGGAAATGAAGCGAAAACGTCATTATTTTTCCAAAAAAGGTTTTTCTCGCCGCATGAATATGGGCAAGCGAAACCTTAAGGCGTATTATTCTGCGAACATCAAAAAATGGGAAAAGAACGTTTTGCCAGAAATGGATATTCGCAATGTGGAATATAGAGGAGTGCCATTAAAAGGCTCTTTGGATAAGGTGGTTAATCTTAATGAAAAACAGGCTAAAGTAGTAGATTACAAAACAGGTAGTCTGAATGATAAGAAAATGAAACCACCTAAAAATAAGGATATATTAGGAGGTATTTATTGGCGACAATTATATTTTTATAAGATTCTTTATGAAAATTATAGAAATAATGATCGAAAGATAATCCAAGGAGAAATCTCTTATTTGGAAACAGATAGAGATAAGAATTTCCCTGTTAAATCATTACCATATAATACAGAACATGAAACAATGGTAGGAGAAATGATGGTAGAAAGTTATCAATCGATCATGTCGCAAGATTTTTATGAGGGCTGTGGAGAAGATACTTGTAAGTGGTGTAATTTTGTAAAAAAGAACATTATGGTAGATTCTTTTTCTGATGAAGATGCTGGAGATTTGGATGATTAATCTTAGGATATTTTGCGTCTCTACATTTTTATTGATAAAAAATGTGTGTAAATTTCACTCTTAATTATTCACTAACAACAACACTTCTATCTTCATCGCCACGCCTATATCTCCCGTTGTTTTTACTTGCTTATTCATGAGAAATATAGGCTTTGTTTTTCCTTCGAGAATATCTAATAAATAAGTTTCAGTAATAGAAATGATACAATCTGCATCTCGTTTTGCTTTGGCTAATGAATTAGCAGAACCATTTCCATTGATGTGAATATATTGTTTTCTTATTTCAAAAAGTACAGTATTTTTTATCGCTTTTATATTCGTGAATTTCTTTTCTAAGTGCTGATATATTTTATCAAAATTGCTTTCTTCCTTTCTGGTCATTTTCCAAATGCCATTGCCTTCTATTAAGAAATCTTCGTTTTTTTCTTCTAGAAAAACTTCCTGTTCTATATGCCATCCACCAAAAAAAACATTCGCTTCGTTATCATACTCGCCATTATAAATCAGCGACATTTTTTGGCTATAATCCTTTATCGTTTCGCCTTCATAAGATAAATAAATCAAACAAGGATATTCCAATGTAAATGAAATTAATCCATCCTTGGAAAAACCATCTATTTTCGATTCCTCATCCACAGAAAACTCATTTGGCTTTTCTGTCCACACGCCAGTTATTTTCCCAGTTTCGTCATGGATGACAATATTGAAATCTACTCGTTCACCAAAATAACTGGGATCGTAATCACCCAAATAAATATAAAATCCAGTCCACTCTCCTGAAAAATTCATCTTCTAGTTTTTAAAAGGGATCAAAGCCAAATAAATTGCAGCTTTTGACTCGCCCTTTCTTTTACTGTCTTTGCTGCAAATCCTTGTCAACACTACGCGTTGCCTACGTTTATCGCCTTGATAATAAAAGAAATTACTTTGCTAAATTATACATTTATTTGGCTATTGTACGATTAGAATACCACAACAATAAACTGGTTGGCATTCGTTTACTTACCTCATTGATGTATTGAAAAAATCGCTTAGGAATAACCACGTCTTTTCCTGCTTTCATGGCTGCGTAACCATCTTTTGCCACTTTATCAGCAGAAACAGACATCCAGCTTTCAAATAGTTTCTTCCCTTTCATATCGGCCCTTTCTGCAAAACGAGTTTTTACAGGAGTAGGACAAACTGTAGTGACAGTAACCTTAGATTTTTTCGATTTTAATTCATAACTCAATGCCTGACTAAAGTTCTTCACAAAAGACTTAGTCGCTGCATAAGTCGCAAAAAATGGCGAAGGCTGAAATGCTACTATTGAAGATACATTCAATATCTTACCTTTATCTTTTGCCACCATATCCTTTAGAAACAAACGTGTCATTTGATGCACGCAAGCCACATTGAGCTGTATCATATCCTGCTCTTTTTGAGCATCGATGTCATTCACAAAACCAAAACAGCCAACCCCTGCATTATTCACTAATACATCTATTTTGTAAGCATTTTTCTTTACAAAATCATAGACGAATTGTGCTGCATTATATTTTGATAAATCCTGCTGAAATAAAACTAACTTGACATTGGGATATAATTTTTTAAGAATGGCAGCAGCTTCATCCATTTCTGTCTCATACTTGGATACGATGATGATTTGATAGTTATCCTTTGCAAATAATTTAGAAAATTCCAAACCTATCCCACTCGATCCTCCTGTTATTAATACTGTTTTCACAACCAGATTATATTTTCTTTTTGTTCATACCAATCATTGTATTGATGATTGTATTTTTTATTGAGTTCGTTCCTTTTTATCTTCATGGTGGGCGTAAGAATATTATTATCTATGGTCCAATCTTCATCCACAATAATAATCGAATTTATCTTCTGATAAGCAACTAAATTACCATTTACTTCATTCAATTGTTGCTTAAAATCTGCGGTCACTTCGCCTTTTTCTCTCACTTTTCCTATATCAGATAATGCCACCAAAGCTAAAGGCTGTGGCAGGCCCAAACCTACAATGGCAATATTCTCTATCAATAAACTCTTAGAAAAATGAAATTCCATAGGAGCAGGTATAATATACTTTCCTTTGGAAGATTTAAAGGTGTCTTTCACTCTTCCTGTCACATGTAAATAACCTTCCTTATCTAAATGTCCTTGATCGCCAGTATGCAGCCAACCATTTATAATAACATCCTTTGTTTTCTCTGGTTCATCATAATAACCTTCCATCATCCAAGGAGTTCGCATGACGATTTCGTCTGTATCTAGAATAGTTTTTAATTCTACATAGGGCAATGGTTTTCCAACTGTTCCAGATTTAACGGCATCCTTTGGCATGAGCGTGCATCCTGCACAGTTTTCTGTCATACCATAGACTTCTTGCAAAGTTAAATCAAATTGATTATACCAATTTTTGAGTATATCTGGAGTAGGTGCTGCACCTGTAAGCACACATCTTGCTCGTCCAAGACCTAGGCCCTTTTTGATTTTATTTCTAATGATGGTTTTCAAAATGGGAACCTTAAGCAATTTGTCTAGCTTTTTTTGTGGTAGTTTTTCTAGGATAGCAATCCTAAATTTGAACCACAATCGAGGTACAGACATAAAGATAGTAGGCTGTACACTCTGCAGGTTTTTAGCAAAAGTATCCAAGGACTCTGCAAAAGAAACTGTTGCTCCTGTCAGAATACTTGCATATTCTACGATGACTCTTTCTGCGATATGATTCAGTGGAAGGTATGAAAGAAAATGATGTGGTTTACCATCAAAAATCCCTAGATTGTCATAAATTCTCTCATTTTCCATGAGTAAGGCAGGAGCTTTATAGTTCAGCATAACTCCTTTAGGTGTACCCGTAGTTCCAGAAGTATAAATGACAGAGAACAGATCTTCCAAATCCATATCAGGCTTTCCTTCGATGGGTTTATTTTTCTTGATTAGATCATTCCATTCCAAGCCTCGATCTACTTTAGCATTTCCTTTATAATGAGGAAAGCGAATGATCTGTATGCCATCTGGAATGCCTGTCTTAGCTCCGTCCCAATCATCTAATTTGCCTATGAATAATGCTTTCGCATGACTCAGTTTCAAGACTTCTCTCAATTGTTCAGCATTCAAATTAGGATAAAAAGGTGTACTTACGTAACCTCCCATCATCAAGGCAATATCTGCGATGAACCAATGATAGCAATTCTTAGAAAGAATGCCAATATGATCGCCCTTTTTATAACCTAAGTTTTGGAGTGCGGCACACATTTTTCTAGCTTGCTGCCCTACTTCTTTCCAAGTAAATTCCTCCCAAGCATTCCCTGTAGGCTGTCGAAGAAAAACCTCATCAGCTTTCTCTTCCTCCCATTGATAAAAATAGGTCAGTATGGTTTGTAAATTTTCATAAAGTTCTTGTGCCATGTTTTAATTTTTGTCTCCCAGAATGATGTATTATTGATAGATTATTTTTTAATAGTAGTTCTCATTAGTGTATCCCAAACAAGGGTAGTAAACGCAAAATTTTTATGATTATCTTCATAATGATGCCTCATATGATGGCCCTTTAATTTTTGAAAAATCTTATTATCAAAATTATAATGATGTGATGCATAATGTAGCCAATCATAAAACATATAGCAAATTGCTACGCCTGCCATAAATGGATGTGTATAATGCCCTACCACAATATAACCTAATATCCAAAAGAATAAAAATGCTGGCAAACTAATTATTGGTCCAACCAACATCAATCTTGAGTCATTAGGGTAATCATGATGTCCGTGATGAATAGTGTATAATAGCTTTTTCCAAAAAGGATGCTGAGGCTCCCAATGAAAAAAATAACGATGCATTAAATATTCAAAAGCTGGCCAAAATAATAAAGAAAATCCTACACCTATCAAAATCTGCCACCAAGACATTTCTACCCAAAAGATAGCAAACCCTAGTATCGCTAATGTAATAGGAGAGTATATAAAAAAAGGAAGGTGTGGATTATTGATATAGAATCCAGGAAAAACTTTGTCTTTTATACTTTCTACTGGCATATCTTTGTTCGTAAGGAATAGCTTCTTTTTTGACACAACTTACATTTTTTATTATTAGAGAATTAGTTTAAAAAATGAAAATCGTCATTTTTAAACCAAACAGGCTATATAAGTTTTCATCCAGCTGTGTTTTTTGGAATTTCTTTCAATAGTGATTTAAGATAAGGTATAAAATGCACTTCTATGGTATGTCGCTTGGCTTTGATGAATTCTTTATTGATATAGTCTGAATCCCTTTCTGCTAATTTCTGGATATTTTTTGGGGTTTTCCATTTTCCTACAACGTAATTAGCCGCTAACTTGGCTTGTGCATCGCTGATAGGCCAGATGGCTCCTTGAGGTTGAAATAATCCAATGAATAGTAGTGTAGGATGTTCTGGATGAAAAACTCTCATGTAGAGAGGGATTCGATCCGCTTCTTCATAATTGATAAAATTCTTATCAAAGAAAGGTGTGGCAATTTTATAACCTGTAGCGGTGATAATGATGTCAAAATTATCAGATTTGCCATCATCAAAAAATACTGTTTTGCCATCTATCTTTTTAATTCCAGAACGAGGATGAATGTTGCCATGTCTGATTTTATATAGCAATTCAGAATTCATGGTAGGATGTGAAGCGATTGGATCAAATTTGGGCTGTTTCAAGCCATATTTTTTATAACTACCTATATATAATTTTAAACTCAATTTCCTTAATGGAGCGAGTATGAACTTAGGTAACCATTGTAGTCCATCATTAAAAGTATCTGATGGTTTTCCAAACATGAATTTAGGAATAATATATTGAGGGCTTCTGGCACTAATTGCAACAAATTCAGCTACTCTACTCGTTTCTACAGCACAATCACAACCTGAATTTCCTATTCCTACGACCAGCACTTTCTTATCCTTGAAATTTTTATTGTTTTTGTAAGAATGTGAGTGCACTATTTGACCAGAAAACTGCCCTTCAAAATCTGGCATTCTAGGTACAGAATGATGACCATTAGCAACGAATAAATAATCAAAAATATGACTTTCGCCATTATCCAATTTTATTTCCCATTGTTCGTCAGCTATTTTTTTAGCACTAGCCACTTTTGTATTGAAACGAATATATTTTTCTATACCAAAGGACTTGGCATAAGATTGGAAATAGGCTAAGACTTGTCTGTGTGAAGGATAATCTGGATAATCATCTGGCATGGGATAATCCAGATATTCAGACATTTTCTTGGAACTGATGATGTGCGTAGTTTCATAAATACTAGAGTGTGTCTCTTTGGCAGAGTAAATCCAATTGCCGCCTACTTGATCATTCTGTTCAAAACAGGTGATATTTTCTACTCCTGCTTGTGCTAAATTTTTTATTGCAGTAATGCCAGAGCAGCCTGCACCAATTACACAAACACGCTTTCCTTTCAATTTCTCACTCATAATGCTAAATATAGTAAAAGCACAGGATAAAAAAAAGGCAGCTACTTCTTTAGAATTAGCTGCAGTCAAGTCACGAGAAACAAAAAACTATAAGGGAATCTTTAATATCGAGTAGATATATGTTTTGATTCTATTTCTATTTCTATTTAGTAATATTAATATCCATAGTAGGATAAGGTATTCCTACACCATCTCTATCGAATGCTTTCTTTACATTTTCATGCATATAGTAATATACATCCCAATAATGCTCACTTTTAGCCCAA
>JBNMOV010000238.1:0-7649 GCA_051275765.1 Maribacter sp.
AACTAGTTTCTTGTCTGTATTATCCATACTTACATGAAAACCATAGCCTTTTTCATCAAACAATCCTGTGCTTTTATAGAATTCTTTCAATGTATTGATCTGCTCTTCTTCGAGTGCATCTACGATTACAAATCCGTTCTCTTCAAATTCTTTTTGTAATGCTTCGTCCTTGAATAATGGTATCATTCTGATATTTTTATTTATTAAAAACTACACTTTAAGGGATTAAATCATAGTTACTAATACAAGTTAGCAAAGAATAAAATATAATGAAAGTATAACATCGTTTTGTAACAAAAGGATGACTTTTAAATGAAGTCATGCACTTAATTTTAAATATAATCTGCTATATCATCTTCCACTTTCCTAAAATACCAAAAACCACTGAAAAATAATATTATAATGGGAATAATCGACAATAAATACCGAACGTTAGGTAGTACATCTCCTAATAATGACCACCTATATCCTGCAACTACTGCCGCCATAGGATTGAGATAAAGTGCCCATTGGAAATCATCTGGAATCAATGTGCCAGGATAAAAAACAGGTGTGAGCCATATGCCAAAGTTCACTAAATAAGGAATGATATGTTGAAAATCTCTATTTCTGACAGTCAATGCACTTAACCAGAGAGCTAGAGAAAATCCAGTTATGGCATTGAAAATCATCACTAAGGGTAGAAATAAAATACCAAAGTGAAGGTGTACACCATAAAAGAACATGATCATTGCCATGAGGATGAAACCAATCAGGAAATCAATAAAGCCAAGGGCTGTTTTGGATAATATGATGATCATCTTCGGGAAATATACCTTTTTGATAAGGTCGCCAGAACTGATCAGCCCTACGCCTCCTGCTTGAACAGTATAAGCAAAGAAATACCAAGCCAATAATCCAGAAAAGGCAAATAAAGGATAAGGGACATCTCCTGTATCGACTTGGATAAGTAAATCGAAAAATACAGTGAAGATAATCAGTCCAGTAAGTGGTTGTAATAGTACCCAAACCAAGCCGAGTGCAGTCTGAGCATATTTGATTTTAAGTTCTCGTCTTGTCAGGGAAACTACTAGGTGTCGATGATCCCAGATGTCCATAAGGTATTGTGCTAAACCTACTGGTTTATCCTCAATTATCCTTACCTTGATGTGCTTATCTCTTTTTTTGCTCATGAAAAACTATTGATGCGTCTAGCTCACATTATCAATCCTGTGAAAGTAAGCAAATCTTCTGATTTGTACACAGCACAGCCCATTACTTTTGAAAGTATGAGGCGAGCAAAGGATATGGCAAGCAGTGAAGTAAAGG
The DNA here is from genome assembly GCA_051275765.1 of Maribacter sp. GTDB lineage: Bacteria > Bacteroidota > Bacteroidia > Chitinophagales > Saprospiraceae > JAHDCE01. The sequence goes on from JBNMOV010000238.1 coordinate 1,309, forward strand.
TAGATTTATTGACAACACAATATGCAGAAGATAGGGAGATTATCCCTGATTATTTTAATGTTTTGCCAGACTTAGAACGTTCTGTACTCGATTTACGATCTTTTTCCAAAGACAAAAAATTGCCACTTATTCAAGATATTCTGGATAGATTATACGAATATTCTAATGCAGATTATTTTATTTTTACGAATGTGGATATTGGTTTGATGCCTGATTTTTATCTACGAATCAAGGAGTATATTGAAACAGGCTTAGATGCTTTTATTATTAATCGAAGACGAATTAATGATAAATATGTTGCTGTAAATGATTTATCCCAAATTTATCAAGATAAAGGATTATCTCATCCTGGTTTTGATTGCTTTGTTTTTTATAGAAATTTATTGCCTAAAATAAGGTTGGATAATATCTGCGTAGGCATTCCTTTTATTGGTGTAACATTAGCGTATAATTTATTTGCATTCGCAGAAAACATTAAATTATTCGATAAGGAGCATTTGACTTTTCATATAGGATTGGATGTCATGCCAAAAAGAGATCAGGAATATTATTGGTATAATAGAAAACAGTTTGATCTGATTTATGATGAATATTTAAAAGATAAACTACAATTTAAAAATATTCCTTATTCAGAACTAAATTTTATCAAAAGATATTGGAGGTGGGGAATGAATCCGTCCTTATTTATTTTTAAATTAATGAATTTGGAATGGCAGAATTTTAAGAAAAAAAACGAGCTTTAACTATCGTATCAATATTATTATTTACATCAAATTTAAGGGATTTTTCTGCTCCTTCCAATTTCAATAATGTGGCCCTTAATCTGGCTGTTTTCCTTTTGTAATGTTTAGAGGATAATCGCATGAGGATAAAATCAGTATTACTACTTTCTTTAGTGTATAAGAATCCTAAATGCTGATTATATTTCAGTGCTTTTTTATTCTTCTTATTGACTTTGATATGAATACTTTTTAATTCCAAATCATCAAAGGCAAAATCCAATAAAGCAAAGGAAGAATGTGCTGGAATACTAGTATTTATATAGGATTGGTTACTAATGAATATTCCAGCTTCTCCAGTTTTTTGCTTATAATCAATGCTAGATAAATTAATCATGCCTACCCATTCCTTATCCCATTTGATGAGAAAATAAAAATTATGGATATTGTTTATTTTAGAGAACCAATTGGTTTGCATTTTAGCCGTGATATGCTCTTGAAATTCCATGTTCTTCACTATCTCCGGAGCGTTTCGCCAATGCCTCAGCAATTCGATTTTATCTTTTTCTAACCTTAGTAGTTCTATGCCATAATTATAATAAATCATTTAATGATTTTTTTTATGGTAAATGGTGGTTTCGCTGATTGGACAAAATATATTTTTTTAATATATTCTCCAATAATTCCCAAGCAAAATAATATTAATCCTGTACTAAATAAAATAGATACAATAATAGCTGTAAATCCTAATAAAGTACCATAAATTAATTTATTGATAATAAAATAAATACCAATAAAAAAACAGATGATTCCCATATAGAATCCACTATATGCCATTATTCTTAAAGGAAGGGTCGTGTAATTAAGAATAATATTCAAAGCCATTTTTATTAGCTTTATTTTTGTATAACTAGATTTTCCGCTTTCTCTTTGTAAGTGAGTAATATTGGTGTATTCAAAATTAGAAGTATGCCAACTCAATAATTCATCAATAAAAATATATTCAAAGTTAGTACTAGTAACTTTATCGACTATTTTTTTATCAATTAACTTAAAGGAAGATCCTCTGGCTTGATATGAGCCATATTTTTTTAAGATCCAACCTAGTAATTCACTGGATCTATTTCTTGTATTACTATGTTGTTTTTGATGATATTCTCCATAGATTACATCTGCATCCGTTTCTTCTTTTCGTTGTATGAGTTTGTTGATTTCTTCTGGCGGAATCTGTAAATCTGAATCTATTAATACAGAAGCAGTTCCCTTAGCGAAACCTAAGCCACAAAGCAATGCCTTGTGCTGCCCGAAATTAATGGAAAACTGAATTAAAGTAAGATTGTAGTCAGCGGATTCTTTAATGCTTTGTAGTAGTTCCCAGCTTCCATCGTTACTGGCATCATTCACACAGATAATTTCAAAACTATGCCCATTCTCCTCAAATACAAGGTGTATTCTTTCCAATAGTTCTTCCAGACTTCCGACACTATTATATACTGGAATGACGATAGAATAATCAATCTGCTCCATATCTTAATCGATTTCTATTAAAGGAATGACTGGCAGATTCTCCACTTCTATCAATGCAACTCCCCAAGAGAGCCCTACGCCAAAACCAGAAAGAGCCAAAAGGTGCTTTCCTTGAGATAGGGTGTTTCCTAGTTGTTCAACTATTGTGATGGGAATGGAAGCCGAAGAGGAATTTCCCAATTGAGCCAAGGTATCTGGCATTTTTTCAGGATCTATTTTTAGCCGCTTGCCTATTGTTCTATTGATGAGTTTATTGGCTTGGTGTAGCACAAAATAATCTACTTCTGCTAGTTCCTTTTGAGCTTCTTTCACCACTTTCTTAATGGAAGGAGGGACTTGTGTAACTGAAAACTTAAAAATATCCAATCCTTTTAAGATCAGATTGAGTTCATGTCGGATGATTCCTTCACTTTGCTCTACTTTCTCCAAAGATTTATTATGAAAAGGATGTCTTCCTGCTCCTCCTTTTACGATAAGAGATTCTGCACCTCCGCCATCTGTATTCAAGTTGAACCACATAGGTTGATCACCTACTTCATGAGCCAAAGCTGTGGCACTTCCTGCATCAGAAAAAAGTAGTGCTGCACTTTTATCCTCGTAAGAAACTAGCTGACTGGATTTATCGCCTACCAATAATAAACCTTTAGCTCCTGGCATATTCTGTAATAAACTCGCTATCACAGAAAGTCCATAAGGATAAGCAGAGCAACCCAGATTAATATCAAAAGCAAGACAACTTTTAGGGAGTCCAAGTCTATTTTGCAATACAGCAGCAGTACAAGGAGTCACATAATCTGGTGTCTGAGAAATGAAAATAAGGATACTGATTTCATCAGTATTCCAATGGAGATTATCCAATAAGCGAACTGCTGCTTCATAGCAGAGATCACTAGCGGTAACACCTTCTTTTGCTATCCTCCGGCTATGAATGCCAATACTAGAAGAAATGAATTTCTTCTCTTTTTCGGATAGATAAGGATAATCCGCATTCTCAATCCTTTGCTTAGGAACAGAAGCAGCGACTCCCTTTATAGCTACATTTGAAACCTTTAGAATTGCCAATGGCTACTGATTTTGTTTCTGAACAACTAGTTCATATAAATCGTTGATAGTAGTTGTACTTCGAATATCTTCCTCGTCTAATATCACATCATATGTATCAGTAATCTGTACAATGATAATGAGAGCGAGCATGGAACTCCATACACCTAGTTTTTTAAATGTAGTAGTAGAAGATAAATTACATTTTTCATCTTCTACTTGAAACTCTTCTTCTATGAGTTGGATAAACTCAGTTTTATCTATCATGTTTTACTATGATTTAGGGCTTGCGAGGAGTTTGGTTTTCGGAATAAGAATAGTCAATTTTTTGATTAAACAAGGCATAAAAAACGGAGTTACGCCTTAGCGTAATGAGTATTTTTAGAACTAAATGTAATCGAAAAAGTGGCATTTTTAAATGAATTATTAAATCCTTAACAAGCTCTTAGTATAGGGTTAGTCCCAAAACTAATGAAATTATACATTTAAATGACTATAAATATCTTGCCATGCTTTATTTTTTACCTGTAAACAGCTAATTCCTTTTGGTAAAACCCCAAAATATGCAGACGAATGGTTATAAAGGACTATTTACATGAACTATTTTCCTCTTTTTATTTACATCTACTCATTTGAATCACTTCATGACACTTAGAGCTTCCTTGTAGATTATTTGAGAAATCGTGACAGTCTTACATGTATATTTGTATTGTCATTTAAAGACACACTATACACTACAATAGTCCGTGTCTTTTTTTCAAATTACTGTAAATCAATTAGTTGCGAATTTATGATTTTTTAAACTCAAAAACACAACCTATTAATTATTAGGCTGTTACGAAATTTAATATATTTAGTTATTGAAAAACACCACGGACTATTGCACTATATACTATTACTTAACTGATGTTACGCAACAGTAATTTATAAGTTTAATTTAGTGCTATCCAGCACTTTTATTTCTGTTCTTTTTGGATCCCCTGTACTTTTTTTCATTGATAAAAAAAGTACCAAAAAAATCTAGACCCGATGGATTTTTTTCCGCTCAAAAAGCACCTAAAACCCTAAACTGTATAAACTCGCTTTTTTAGCAATTTTCACTTCTGGTTTCATTGCTTACCTAGCTACATTTCTTTTATCATCTTCATTTTTTGCTTATACAGTATACAGTTTTAAACGGATTTTAAGCACTTTTTGAACTAAAACCCATAAGGTCAGTCCTTCTAAGAAGATAAGTATTATTCATTTTTTCATGATTTAAAGTATAGTAATTGGTTGTATTTCAGTTGATTACAATTTTTTAAAATAAGTTTTCCACGCTCCCGACATTATGCAGTTTAGACATCGTCGTAGTGTTAAGAACTGCATTCGGTCGGGTAGTTTTTGGTTCTTTTTTCTACAAAAAAGAACAAGAAACAATGAATAAGGAGCTGACAGGTAATAACTAATCATGCGTGTAACATCAGTTACTTAATTCAAAACTAAAATCTAGTAAAATGGAATCTACTTCTTCAACTAAAGCAGGAAACACTAAAATTCGTCCAATTATTATTATCATAAGCTTTTTGCTATTTATAGGATATTTTATAGCTAAGTGAAAAGACAAGCTATTTGGAGCAGCTTATTTTTGACGTTTCACTTATTTCCTTATTGGATAATTAATTAATACTACTTTGTCAGTTTAAAGAAAAGCAAATATACTTTATACCTAACATCGGAAATCTTCAAGATTTCTGATGTTTTGTCAAACTAAGATTGTAGATTTTGCCAATCAAAACATCAAAAATCTCTAAGATTTTCGATGTTGTTAAAAGCCGGGCTGACGTTTTATATAGTTTACCATCTAAACTGACAAAGTAGTATTAAATAATTTCAAAACAATAATCCCCGATGATAAGTTATCATCGGGGATTATTGTTTTGAGAGAATAGATCTATTTTCTGAATTGATGAAATTTCATTCTATAATCAGGAGATATATCGCCTATTCTTATTTTTTCCAATCTTCTTTTTAGCATTCTTTTTTTCAATGGCTTTAGATGATTCAGGAATAATACACCATCTATATGATCATATTCATGTTGTATTACACGAGCATTAATGCTATCATACTCTTCCTCATATCTATTGAAATGCTCGTCATAATACTCTATTTTCAAATTAGAGGATCTCATGACATCTGCATGGATATCAGGTATGCTCAGACAGCCTTCTTCATAAGCCCATTCTTCTCCGCCTTCTTCTAAGATACTAGCATTGATAAATACTTTTTTAATACCTTGATCTTCCTCGCCCTCATCTTTTGTTTGTACAGTATCGACTAGGAATAATCTGATTCCCAAACCTATCTGTGGAGCAGCTAAACCCACTCCTTTAGCATTATACATGGTTTCCCACATATCTGCGACTAATTTTTGTAAATCGGGATAATTTTCATCTATATCCGTTGCTTCTTTTTTCAATACAGGCTGCCCGTAGGCAAAAATTGGCATTATCATCCAAAAATGTGTTTTTAGGGATTAGGAAATTAATAACTTGCGCATCTGACGGATTCTTATTTCTTTGTTAAAAAATATTCCCATAGCTACGGCTATGAAAATATTTTTTGCCTTGATATAAGAAATAATAACCTCGCCATTTTGCGTACTTTATTAATTTTCTAATTCCTTAATTAAAAGTAAATGTTATTAGCTTGTTGGCGTATTGGCTCATTAGTGAAACGTATTTAATAACTTGATCCAGAATAGGTAGTAATTTTTTCTTCTAAAGAATTCAAAAAATCGTTGCATATCCGTAGCTACGGAACTATTTTTTGTGTTTTTTAGAAGGAAAAAGAACAAGCATAATGGCTCAGGTTATTGAATTCGTTTCACTTAGGTTGTTGGCGTACATTTTTTATACTAGACATTATTCTAAATCAATGACTAGTATAGCAATGCAACATCGCTACCAACTTTAATAAGCTAACAACCCTTAATACAAACCCTTAGATCTCATATAATTCTCTAAAATAAGTGCTGCACTTATCCTATCTACTAAAGTTTTATCCTCTCTC
>JBNMOV010000239.1:0-7629 GCA_051275765.1 Maribacter sp.
AGTTTCATGGTATTATTTGTATCCAACACTATAAGACCATTAGGATTAAAGGAATGTTTTTTAGCAATTTTATTTAGTATTATCTTATAATTTTTATTTCTGTAACCCTGATATGACGTGTCATAAATAACCTTATGACTAATTTTATATTTTGAAGATGTTGGTTTGGAATAGATGGGGATCTTATTCTTTTCAAACCACTCCTTTAAAGAGCTTTCGAGTTGGTATTGTATAGAATTTCCTTCAAAACTATTTAACGTTAGATACCATTGTAATTTATCATTGTTATTTTCAAAAATAAAGCTGTCCAATAAGGGAACTATCTTATCTGCATACTTTTGTTTGGCGAAAACCGAAGGAGAAAATAAGGTAAAATCGATTGGGGGCTTAGAGGATAATCCCATTTTTTTCCAAAAAAAAGCCAAAATACCTTTCCCTTTGGGGTGTGTACCTAGTAGAAATTCAAAAAGATAAATATATCTAGGAAAATCTCTTCCTAATACACTTTTTTGCTCAGTTAAAGTGGCGAGATATCTAGCGGTTTCTACCTTGAGTTCGTTTTCATCTAATTTTTCATCAAACAAAAATTCTTCTCCTCCCAACATGACTGTTTCTAAGGGCTTGATATATCGAATAATTGCTTCTTGAATGAGTGATAATGTTACAGTTTTACCTAATGTGTGTTCATGTTGTCGAAATACATTGACGATTCGCCAAATTTCCTTAGACATTGCCTGACTATTCGTATCTCGAAGAAAACTCAAGATTTTCGTCCTCATCTCTATATTATTGACAAACATCTCTTCCCATGCATCACCTTTAATAAAGGTAATAAAATCGTCATTATTTCGTAGGACACCTTCACTTCCTAAGTCCAAAAATGTAGAGCCTATCTGATCGATTTTTTTACTGATGGCAACATTCCTACCTCGTAAAAAATCTCCAACTTCTTGCTCTCCCCATCTGCGAGAGTGGTGATCTTGAGTCAAACCAGAAATCAGTTGGTTCAGCTTGGCATATCTGCTTGAGTGCTCAAAGAATACAGGATCTTGTCCTTCATACAGACGCTCTCTAATCCCCTTTTCTTTTTTACGCTCCACCTTACTATAATCGTCTTCAACTCCTACTTTTTCGGGATACAAAAGGTGCAATAACACCATTCCAAAAGCGAAGTAGTCATTCTTATTGGATAGTTGCCCAATGCCCTGTTCTGATGGCATATAGAATTGGGTGGATTTTACAGCAGAAGTAATTCGAGAATCAGATTCTTCGTCCTCATAGGTCTTGGAAGAACCATAATCTCCAATTACTATCTTTGTTTGGTTCTTATCCAGATAGAAAATATTAGAGGGTTTAATATCTGTATGAATAATTCTATTGGCGTGCATAATTTTGATGCCTTCGAATAATTGGGGTACTATTCGTTGCCAGATAAATTCGGGATTATATTTATTTTTCCAATCTGTTATTTGGAAAAAATTACCACCCTTTGCATATTGGGAAATCTCAAAGCAATATTCTTCCTTATATTTTTTACCACTTCCTATCGTAGCAAAATCATGTAGTTGAAGTATGTTTGGTGCAGATAATTTAGAAATTTTAGAAAGGCTGTTCTGATTGGGTTCTTCCTTCCAATTTGTGAACCGGAAGTATAATTTTAAGGCTTTGATGCATCCTTCAGAATCTTCCACCTTATATATGATCGCTTCTCCTGTATCTTCAGATACTACATCCAATATTTTGTAAACTTGCTCATTCAATATAATCTCATCATAGATAGATAAGCCATGTAATTGCTTTGCAGAATTAGTTCTATTCGTATATACTTGGGTCTTACCTATTCCACTATAAGTTTTCGTCTTATTGGTTCTATAACCCCTTGTCTTGTTTTTATTTTCATTATCGTCCTTCATTTATCCACTTGATTAATTTCCACCAAAATAACACTAATATTGTCTGGAGCGGTATCCAATAATGCAAAACGAAGTAAGTGTTTACACTTCTCAGAAAGTTTATTTTTGCTTTTTAAAATAGACTTGGCTGCTTCCTCACTAATTGCCTTGAATAAGCCATCAGTACATATCAATAAGATATCTCCTTTTGTCAATACCTTTAAATAAGAACCAAAGCTTAGTTCTAAGTTATCATTAGTTCCACCAAAGTAACTTGTAATTAGACTATTAGGAGTAAATTCGTCTAAAACATGAATTTCATTAATTCGGAAAAAGGCGTCTCCCCTCATTATCCATATTTCTGAGTCACCTGCACTAATGACCTTAAAGTTCAAATCCTCATCAATTATAATACCACTCAGTGTGGTACTCGATCCCCTAAGTGAAAGATCATTACTACATTTTGCTATGAGATTTGCATTCACTTCTTGAAGAAGATCTTCTATATCTTTTTTGTCACTCAACCCTTGCCTTATTCCTTCTAACACAAATTGTGAAGCATAAGCACCATTTTTAGAACTGCCTACTCCATCCGCCACAAATGCATTTAAACTAGAGGATTTGACATTTTGAATTTCAGACAAACCAAAATCATAGCCTACTAATACTCGATCTTGATTTTCTTCCCGTTCTGTACCTCTATGGCAAAAATATTCCACTTCAAGCATTATTGACTTTTTTAGAAACAAAATATAAGGCTTTTTTACTTATATTTATTTAAATTTGTATAAAAAGACAATTCCTCCAGAATACGATTCCTTGTCCGTTTACCATAATAGGATTTATTCTGTCCCTTTTTCATAAAATAAACTATTCGTAGTCTGGTCTTCTTAGTACAAGATAATTTGCTATTATACTTACTTAACATAAGTATAATTATAGGGCGTATTGAGCCGTCCTAAATTACTAACTTGCTCATTATTATCAATTGTTGTTTGGCATGACTGCCAAAGATTTTATAATTTTTATATGTGTTAGCTTGAAAAAGTAATAAATATCCCCCATTTTCGGTATTATTTGGTGGTAAATAACACACTATCTTGCAGAAAATTAAATTGCTTTAATTTCTTCAAAAGCCAAATCCAAAGAGTTTCGAAGAACAGTAATTATTGAAATTAGAGAAAAATATTATAAGTGTTATGAAGATACGACTAGGAATGATAGAAGACGATTCAGTAATCCTCAACGGGTTTTACAGATATCTGAGTAGCCTAGAAGATATTGATTTCATTATCACTGCTGATTCTGTTGAGGAATTCAGGAAACGTTCAGAAAATATTGAAATCCCTCTTGATGTTATATTATCTGACATTGGTCTTCCTGGCGAATCTGGTATAGAGGGCATTAAAGAATATAAAGAAAAATGGCCTGATTGTAATGTTATTATGATTACTATATTCAAGGATGATGATAAGATTTTTGGATCGTTTTGTGCAGGGGCTACTGGCTACCTTCTCAAGAACACTCCTTTATCTATTGTTGCAGAATCTATTAGGAAAATCAGTAATGGAGACGTACCTATGTCACCAAGTATTGCTAGAAGGGTAATACAACATTTCAAACCTAAGAAACCTACTCGATTCAAAGCCATCACACCTCGTGAACAAGAAATCGTAAATGCACTAGTAGATGGGCTTAGCTATAAGATGATAGCTAAGAAACTTCAGATTAGCTATGAAACTGTTAAACAACATATCAAAAATATATACAAAAAACTCCAAGTGAACTCCAAGGCAGAGGTAATTGCCCGATCATTGAAAAGACAATAGTTAAAAATATGCAATTTTATTATAAAACTTTACTGTATATTGCATGTAAGGAGGCATAGCCATATTAAAACGACACAGTAAGCAATAAAAAATATGTTGATGAGAGATCTCCCTCCCTTAGCTAGAGTTAAGCTAAGGTTTATCTGTTATGAAAAACTATCAACATGGAATACACGAGAAAACATGTTAGAAATATAATCTTAGGTTTATTGCTAGTTATATCTAAAGGGATTAATAGTCAAATCATCCATAACACTTTCCATATACAAAAAAAAGGCCTATCCAATAATAATATCTTGGGAATTTGCCAAGATAAAAAAGGGTTGATGTGGATTGAAAATAGCAAAGGTCTTGTTCTCTATGATGGATATCAATCACAAATTAAAAATCAGGAAAATTATTCTCCCTTAAGCGAGCAGAAAGGTATTATTCCATGCCAAATCACCCTCTTAAATACCCCTAGAATAAAGCGATCTTCATTACACAGTAATGTCACACCTATAGGACGTTTTGAAAAGGATGGAGATAAAATGAGTTTTAAAGACCATAATTTAAATGATTGGATTTTATCTTCTAAACATTTTCTTAAAAATGGAAAACCCATTAATACAAAAAATATTGAAGGATTTCTGCAACAACACAAGGATGAACTCTGGTTCAACACCCACTTCCAAAGTATAGATGGTGTTATTTGGATAGGTACCAACAAAGGTTTACTCAAAATAATAGAGGATAATTACAAATCTAAAGACTCTCTTTCAATTTACTTAACGAACACACAATACTATGACTCGAAAGAAGGCGAATGGGAGCCAGTAACGAGCAATAGACATCTTGAAACGGGATTAGTTGAGATAACTTTAGAGAACGACAGTCCATTACGCCTCAATTTTGCATTGGCCAACTACCATTCTCCCAGAACCAATGTGTTTGAGTATAGACTTAAGGAGCAGCATGAGGAGTGGATAGCCAATGATACAAATAATTATATCATTTGCGGAAATATAGGATCAGGGAAACATGAATTAGAAATACGAGGAAAACATGTAAATGGAGCTTGGTTCTCCTCTTCAATACCACTCCTTATCTTAGCCCCTGTATCCCAACATCTGTATATTCTTGGGTTCTTTATAATCGGAGGAATCATCTTGTTATTATACTTTTTTTATCAATCACGCACACTATCCCATTTTTCCCTACTGTCATTCAAAAGAAATATCAGTAGGGATATTAATAATAGAATTGAAGATGACATTGCCCGAATGGGTATAGAAATAGAACTACTTAGAAACAATATTTGCCCCAAGGATGAAGAAAAACTAATGATGAAAAATATTTCCAATTCATCAAGGAATATCATATCAACAATAGGGGATGTACTATGGATGATTGATCATAGAAGAGATACCATGGAACACTTGCTAGATAGGATAAAAGAACAAGCAAATGAAACTTTGGGTTATCATGGTATTGAAACGTCATTTTCTGCTCATGTATCCTCAGAAAAACAATCCATGCCATTCGCATTTAAACAATCCTTCTTTTTCTTTTGCAAGGAAGCTATGAGTTCTATAGCTATGAATCCAAAAATAGATCATGTCCACATCGTAATACATGAAAAGCCATTACAATTTGAATTGTCATTTATTTTGGATAAGACAATGGCTTTTGGGATAATATGCCAAGAAGCCATGAAAAAAGAGAGTCAAAAGATAAAGGGGAAACTCTTTTTTCAACAAAAGGGGATACAGCTAATTATTCCAAATTCAAAAGGACTTAATATTAAATCTTTTACTCAATCTTATTTTATGAATTATCAATTGAGGTAGACAACTTTTTATTATGGAAGCTGTTTAAATTTTTCAGGAATCCAAGGTGTAATGTGGCTCCAAGACAATAAATTAAGCATAGATAAAAACACCTGTTCTTAACAATATTATCAGTCCTCATTTTTATCTCAAATGCTTATTCATTAACAAAAATGTCTGTTTCCACCATCCCCACCCAAGCAGTGATTTATATCTAATATTATATCATAAGAGAAGAGAAGAGAAGAGATTATTATTTCCTTATTCTTTAAAGAAATAGCGAAGCTTTAATTTTTACACAACTCCATGGTAAATATACTTAACATCAACAAAAAAATACGTTTACTAATACCCTTATTATTGGTGTTAGCCCTACCATTGCATGCAATAGCAACAGACTCTATTTTAATATGGAAGATTCAAAAATTTTCAAATCAACATATACAAAATATTTCCCAAGACCAGGCTGGTTTTATTCAAATATCTACACCTAAAGAAATTTTCAAATTCGATGGCCGTAAATTCATAAAATATAAAATTCCAGACGATCAGCAATACTCCTTCATCCTAAATGGAAGCAGGAAAAAGGTCTATACAGATAAGAATAGTTATATATGGAAAATATCCCATCAAGGTATCATCAGTGTTCACTTGTCAACAGATGAATTCATTACAAAAAATAAACTGGCAAGAGAAACTTCAGATTCTGTAATCATCTACCATATATTCGAAGACAATCATCGTTTTATTTGGATTGCCAGTAATATTGGGCTTTTCAGGGTACACCTCAGAGGGACACCTTCATCCCCTCCTCCCTCTAAATTAGTATTTACAAGATTCAGTACATTTTCATTAAATACAGGTCGTCTTTTTCACCGAACTAACCAAATTAATAATACACAACTCATCACCATCACCAAAAAAAGAAAGTTCCTAGAAGTCGAGTTTTCCTATCCTACATTCTTACCAAAAAATATGCCTATCTATTATTATCGCTTGGGTGATTCTAATGAAAAATGGATTCCATTAGGTACTACAAATATAATTACTTTCCATACTATGAAACAAGGAAAACAACAGCTTTGGGTAAAGGCAGAAATTCCTGGTCCCCCAAAGCAAGAATATATTATTTCTAAAGAAATTCATACCCAAGCTTTTTTATGGGAAACTCCATATTTTTTCCTACCCTTTATTTTGATACTCCTCTTGATATTTTTACTTATACCTTATCAACGAAATCAATATTTAAAAAAGCATCAAAAATTTCGCACTAGAATTTCTTATGATCTTCATGATGAAATAGGAAGCACACTCACTCAAATATCCTTGAGTACCGACTTACTTACATTGGACATACTCAATCCAAAAGAACAGGGAGAAATGTTAAGAAAAATCTCTAATTTGAGTAGGAGTATCATGTCTACCATCAATGATGTAATATGGTTTCAACAAGAAGAAAATTCTAACATTCATTCTTTGATCGACCACATGAAAGAAGAAGGGGTACAACTCCTCTCATCTGCGAATATCCAATTTTCTCTTAACACTTATGACTTGGAAGGGAAGGTTGAATTACCTCCAAACTATTCACGGAACATTTACCTCATCTTCAAGGAAGCCTTGAACAATGTCGTTAAGCATTCCAATGCAACTCATGTGAACGTCTATCTGTCCAAAAAGAATAAAAAATACCTACTCAGAATAAATGACAATGGCACACTATCAACAGGTAGTATAAAGAAAGGTCAAGGTCTTACGAATATGGTCTTAAGGGCTGAAAAAATTAATGGCACCATCAGTATAAAAAAAGAAAACGGATACACTATTGAACTAGAAGTCCCTGTATCTTAATCATCATCAGTATCAAAATCCAAAGGAATGTCCAAAAAATAACGAACACCCAAGTCCGTTTTTTCTTTGCTTCCTCCATCCATAAAATTAGACATATAATAATCCGCCCGTTCTAAAAGCTCCTCCTCCTCACTATGTATAACGAAATCAGTACCAATCATGAGTGTGTCTACAGTTGCAGGTCTAGGTTCTTGGTAAGCATGTCGTTCTAAAAATGATATAGGATTTTCCAAAGAAGGTATCAATATT
>JBNMOV010000240.1:0-7593 GCA_051275765.1 Maribacter sp.
TTGGTGTACTATTATTAATTGCCAATTTTTCAGTAACCCTCAGATCTCCATTGATTTTTAGGAATTCATTATCAAATTCGCCATATATCAGTGGATTGTCTGTATCTGTATTGGCAATATAAAGTTTTTGGCTGTCTGTTTCATTGTATCCTGCTCTATTGCCTATAAATATATTTCCGCTACCACCTATATTAGAATAACCTGATCGAGTACCAAGATATACGTTTTCGTAACCAGTCCTACTGGCAAAACCAGAAGCACGACCTATAAATACATTCTCACTACCAGTCTCATTGGACAAACCAGAACTACTGCCTGTAAATACATTATCATTACCTGTCGTATTGGAATAACCAGAATGACTACCTGTGAATGCATTCGCATTACCTGTGGTATTGGACAAACCAGAAGTATTCCCTGTAAATGCATTAAAATAACCTGCCGTATTGGAATAACCAGCATCATTACCTGTAAATACATTCCCATTACCTGTGGTATTGGAAGAACCAGAATCACTTCCTGTAAATACATTAAAATAACCTGTCGTATTAGAAAAACCAGAATAATGACCTGTAAATACATTCTCATTACCTGTGGTATTGGAATAACCAGCATCACTCCCTGTAAATACATTAAAATAACCTGTCGTATTGAATAAACCCGCTTGAGAGCCTATAAAGATATTGCTTCGTCCATTAATTAAATTCGTCTGCTCTGTAAGTTCTCCTGCTTGTTCCCCTATAAAAATATTTCCATTATTATTAATAAGTTCCAGTAGTGTAGCTCCTGTGGCACTTTGCTTGATGATCATTCGCTCACTCCCAGCTATATCCATACGTATCTGGTCTTCATCTGCTGTTTCTTCTACTTGGATTTTGGTGTCATTATCTCCATCTTGTAGGATGCTTTGATTGTCTGTGCTTATTTCTGTCCATGCACTACCAGAATAATACCAGAACGAATTGGTGGTATTATCATAAACCATCAGTCCAGTAGCAGGATCATTAGGGCTATTGATGGCTTCTTTTTCTATGGTGGACATTCTGGGGATTAGTATTCCCTTATCAGTACTTTTAATATCAAGTAATGCCGTGGAATCTGGTAGGGAATTATCTTCATTGATAGCTATCTGTGCTTGAAGATTGATACTAGCCAATAGGCAGAATAATAATGTTAGCAATTGAATATTTTTCATAATGGTGGTTTAAGAATTACATTTCCTACTTGAAGGAAATAGCAGCTGAAATAGTCAGCCAACCTTAAGTACTAACAAGATAATAAAACGTTACGCTCATATTCGTTTTTTCAAAAAAAAAAATTCATGGCTGCTTCTATCTTTCTCAATCTTTCTTCAAGTGCAGCATTCTGCTTTTCCGATTTTTCTTTAAATTCAACATTCTGCTTTTTCAAAGCTGCAATTTCCTCTTTTTGCTGTTCTATGATTTGCTGTTGTTCCTGTACTGCCTTTATAGCAATGACTCCTACATTTGCATAACTCTAGAGCAGGATCATTAAAACGAACAGCAAAACCTATGCTGCCATTAAAAATGTTATCAGCATAGAGCTTATTACAATACCTAGAATTCTACTTCTATCTCTCATTTAATGAAGTACTTTTGACTCAAGCTCTCTCAAAAGCCAAATTCAAACAACTTCTAAGATAGATAGTTCGTCTTTATTAATATTCTTAATATATATTCAATTTTTAGAAATATTTTCTATTAAAAAATCTTGATTTATCTTTAATACTAAATAGATTTTTTAGTGTTTTTTGCTATAAACAGGAATTCTTAAATTAGATATTCTATTCTTGCTGAATCATTTTATTATTGAGGAATTGAAGAAAAAAGAATAGTTTTTTCATAGATAATTACCAAGTTATATTTTTTATCCTTTTTTGCAACTACATTATCCTAAAAGTAACTACACTTAATTTGTTATTGAAGAATAATCATTATGAATAATACCTACCTATTTAAACTTGTTAAGATAAATATTTGGATAATTTGCTTGATTTTTAGCTCTATACTAAATGCACAATGGGATGCTGATGCAGGCTATATTCCTTCTTTGACTATTGGCAAAACTCCCATTCCCTCTTCTGGAACAGATGCTAATTTAGGAATAGATGGGTCTCCTAATAATCACTGGACATCTGGAGATCCATTGCCACAAAATTATATTGCTAGGACAGATCAAAACGATTTGATGGGGACGGCGAGCAGTCTTTGTACCCATTCTGGCATTAGTAATATATCTGAACTCACTGATGGTTCTACAGCCAGCAATACCAATGTTCCTATAGATGGAACTGGAGAAGCATGGATTCGATTTACTTTTCCTAGTAGCCAAGAAATACTGCTCATTTCCACCAAATTTAATGCTACAGCCGATGTTGAAATTTATATCAACGATGGAACTGGAGATATCCTAATAAACACATATACCCCTTCAGAAAATTATGCTGTAAAAAGAACAGATATTGAAACATCTATTCAATCCATTATGATTCGTTCGAGTGCTGCTTTTACTGTTTTCGAAATAGCTGGATTATATGATATTCCAAAAGAATTCTATGCAGTGGATTTGGGAAGTATACAAGAGATTGGTCACATTCATACAAAGCATTGGGCAGGTTCTGGAGATGGATCTGGAGCAGCTACAGCAGCAGCATTATATTTGAGCGAGGATAATATCAATTGGATAAAAATAAGAGATTTGAATCCTCATACAGTTGGTGTCATACAAACAGAGATTTATCCAGTAATGAATGCTCGTTATATCAAAGTGGAATATGATGTTGTACCAAACAATTGGAATAAAGTCTTTCTTTTTGAACTGTCAGCTTATGATCGATATAATATATTTGGAGAAGCTCCAATACCTAATCAAGGAACAAAAACATTAGGAGAATTAATTGGATTAAACGCCATTTGGGGTTGGGGACATAGTGAATATAGTAGTTTTTTAGTGGATGGAGAAGGCCCTTTTTTACACAATGCCTATGCGAGTCATGCGAGGAATTATCACAATATGAATTGGGATGTACTCGATCCAGATAATACACCAGATTATACTGCAATGGCAGCAGGTGGAGGAACAGAAGCACAGTGGTGGCTGAATTGGGATCAAGAATATGCGCCTTGGGTAAATGCAGGTTTAGAGGTAGAAACTACCATTTCAATAAAGGATTATATGAATGATTGGGACACTCCATATCAGTCAGCTTATAATTATGGATATGCATTTGCCAATCATTTTGGTGCGACGAATGGAAATGGATTAGTCCATTCGATGGAAGTAGGCAATGAACCTTGGTTTTATGATGCAAGTTTATATAATGACATTTTAAGAGGCATGGCAGAAGGAGCCAAGGCAGCAGATCCTAATATGTTGCTATTTCCTTGTGCTTTGCAGACGCACGATCCATTTGCAGAAGAAAGTAGTTCATATTTTAAAAACTATATGGGAGCCAGGATCACAGCTACAGAAGCAGTTTCATTAGATGGACTAAATGTACATAATTACAGTTATTCTAGATTGGATGATGGTGGCAATGGAACAAGAATAGGAGTACATCCAGAACATCCATCAAGTAGTATGCGAGAAATTTTAAATACTATTAGGTTTCGAGATCAAAATATGTCTGGAAAGCAAATTTATTTATCAGAGTGGGGTTGGGATTTTCCTGGAGATAATTCATTTTGCACATATGAAGAATGTGTTTCTAAAGAAGCTGCTGCTTATTATTCTGTAAGGGCAGTATTACATTATATGAGGCTGGGAGTAGATAGAATGACGTGGTTTTTCTATGCAGATGGCACAGGCACTAATTCGTCTTTATATACTCGTTCTGGTCTAACAGAATCCATTGATCATAATTTTACTAAAAAAACTGTTTTTTATGCTTTTGAAGCAATGAAAAATAGGCTAGGGGATAGATACTTTATTGATATAATACAAGAAGATAAAGACGCTTATATTTATGCTTTTGGCGATGCAAATGGAAATATCAGCCATTATGTAGCATGGAAACCAATAGACGGAAATGATACAGCTACAAGTATGGTTACCTTCAATAGTGGAATGCAAACGCCTTCATTTGCTTATCATATCAAAGGAGAAGATCCTTTAGGAACAACAGCCCATTTGCCTGCTTTTTTTGAAGGTAATATTACTGCTGAATTATCAACAATTCCTCTAATAATAGAAGTAGGCATTTCGCTTCCTGTTGAATTAATAGAGTTCAAAGGAACTTGTATTAATAATCAAATTCAACTTTCTTGGTCTACTCTATCTGAAACTAATCATTCTCATTTTGAAATCTACAAAAAGAATGCGACTTCTTCATGGAAACTACTAGGGGAAGTAAAAGGCAATGATTACAATGGAATCAACAATTATACTTTCTTAGATAGTTCTCTTGATGATGTGAATTTATATCGTTTAAAACAAATAGATTTGGATGGTAGGTACGAATATTCTGATATGATTTCTATTTCAAACTGTAGTTTAGATAAAGTAGAAATTTATCCTAATCCAGCTCATGATTTATTATTTATTCAATACAAATCAGATGAAAATAAGAAAGTGAGTTTTAATATTTTTGACACTAGAGGTTCTGTGATGTTACATCTAGAAAAGGAATTGAGACAAGGCACTCAAATTATCGAACTAGATGTGAGTATTTTATCAAAAGGAGTTTATTTTATTGAAATACGTTCTAATGGAAAAAGTAAAAAGGAGAAAATTGTAATTTTCTAATCAAGAACTGAACAGCTATGAATAAGATTTTATAGCTGCTTTTTCATTGTAGTATAACTTACACTAATTCATATTAATCTTATAGATTATATCATGTTATGAAAAATCGTTAGATTTGTATTATCACAAAGTCTTATCTACTAAAACCACTAATTATGAAATATTGTTTTTTACTTCTCTTTTGTACGCTATCTATTCTTACTATTAATGCACAATCATTATCTTTTGATGGACAAGAGGAATATTTATCTGTCCCTCATAACGATGCTTATAACATTGGAAATGGATTCACGATAGAAGCATGGATTTTCGCAGAAGAATGGCGAGATGCTATTTATCAAGGCAGTATAGTTGCTAAAGATAATCAAAGCCCAGATAGAGGTTTTGCATTTAGGTGTGGCGATAATGGTTCTCTTTCATTCGTGATGGCAGCTGATAATACTTGGAATGAAGTATTTACAGGACCAGTAATGAATGCCAATCAATGGCATCATGTAGCCGTTGTAATAGATGCAGGAACGATGACTTTATACATTGATGCTCAGGAAATTGCTAGTAATTCCTTTTCTGGAAGTCCTTCGCCTTCCGTAGATATGCCAATTAATATAGGAGCATCTCCAGGTTTTGGTGGACGTAATTTCTTTGGAAATTTAGACGAAATTCGCATTTGGAATGATGCTCGTACACAGACAGAACTAGCAGATAATATTACTACTAACTTAACTGGCTCAGAAGCTAATCTAGTTGCTTATTTTCCAATGAACGAAGGCACAGGAACAGTAACTAGCGATACTTCTCCAACAGGAGCTTCTGCGGGTTTCAATTCTATGGATGCAAGCAATTGGGTAGATGGTTATTCCTTACCAGATTTCGATATTTCAGTTCAAGATGTATATGGTGTCGATGTGATAAATATGATAGATCGACCTGTAAAATTGACTGTTGATATTCAAAATACAGGAACAGAAGCTATTTCTAATATAGATTTGACAGTAAAAGTGAATGGAGAATTTTACGTCACAGAAACGGTATCCAATACTATTACTTCTAATGAATTATTTGCTTACGAATTTGCTTTGCCAATCGATTTAGTAGGAATGATAGATCCTGTAATAGAGGTAGAAGCAGTACAAGCTAGTGATGGAAACAGCTTAAATAATATTGGTGTTCTAAACATAAAAACAGGAACAGCCAATAATATCATCGTTTCAGATAATGTATTACACAAAAATGGAGAACAGTCTAATGCCATTAAAATGAATATGCCAAACGATCTATACAAATACGAACAAGTCTTACTTAATATAGATTTGACTTGTCCGGCAGGAGGTTGTGGCGACTGGGATGTATTAGCAGATTTAAAAGTAGTTACTTCTACAGGAACTTATGAACTAGCTAGATATATCACTCCATACGGAATTGCTTGTGGAGGTTGGGTAGTAGATATTACAGATTTCAAAAGTGTACTAGGTGGAGAAGTAGAATTTCAAACCAATGTTTTTGTTTATACAGAAACAGGCTGGTTAGTGAATATGTCTATAAATTTAATTGATAATAATACAGAAAACACTTTCCAAAATCTGACTAGATTATGGGAAAAAGGCTATCAAGTATATGGAGATCCAGGGATTAGTTACGATTTAGATCCTGTTTCTATCAACTTTGAAGACAATACAGAAGAAAGTCATGTAAGAATGACAATTACAGGTCATGGACAAGGAAATACAGGAAATGCAGCAGAATTTTTAGAAGCAGATCATACCTTGAATATAGATGGTAGTGCTTTCGATAATCACCACCTTTGGAAATCAGATTGTGCGAGTAATCCATGTAGTGATCAGGCAGGAACTTGGGTTTTTCCAAGGGCTGGCTGGTGTCCTGGACAAAGTGTAGAATCTTACATCATTAATACGAATTCTGCAACGACAGTAGGTAGTTCGATCAGTTTGGATTATGTATTAGAAAACTATACCAATGCCTTGAATACAGGCTATGATAACAGCGGACACACAGAACCTTACTATAAAATATTCAGTTATTTTGTAGAAGAATCTTCTACTCCTTACGAAACCTATCGCAATCTCGTAGCAGATAATGTAGTTGGAAATTTAGTAGGGAATACCATTGATATGGCAACAGTCACCATTAGTAATAATGGCTTTGAAGACTTAACAAATTATACGATCAATATTTTTAGTAATAGCGAATTAGTAGCTACAGAAGATTTTGATGAAACTATCACAGTAGGAAGTTCAGTAGATAAAGTAATTTCATTGAGCGAAATGGTTGACGTATCTACTGCTAATACGATGTTTGCAGAAGTAGTACAGAGTATGGACGATAATGCTGGTGATAATGTTGCAAAAACACAGATTACAACTAGCAATAATAATCTAGCTGAATTAGAATATGAATTCAATATTTTACCTAATCCAACTGCTGACGGGCAATTATTTCTACAGTATGATAATTTCTGGAAAGGCAGCACAGTAAAAGTATTTACAACAAGTGGTATCCTAGTGAAAGAATTTGAAATTATAGATAATACCACTTCTTTCCAATTACCTGACACAGGTGTTTTCTGGTACAATCTAAGTCATGCCAAAGAAGACTTAAACGTTTCTGGAAAAATAGTTTATCTGAAATAATCAGCTTGCATTATAAGCAATTTAGTAGACCGTCTATAGTTTGAAATCTTATAAGTGAAACGTATTTAATAAATTGAGCGAGAATGGGTAGTAATTTTTTCTTCTAAAGAATTCAAAAAATCGTTGCATAGCCGTAGCTACGGAACTATTTTTTGTGTTTTTTAGAAGGAAAAAGAACAAG
>JBNMOV010000241.1:0-7577 GCA_051275765.1 Maribacter sp.
TGCTGCGTTGGCAAAAACCTTATTACGCTAAGGCGTAACGCGACTTTTACCGCCTTGCCTAGCACAAAAATATCTTATCAATTCCAGACACTTATTTATTCGCCATCCCTAAAAAGAATTATACTGATTTTGAAATTAAAATACATCAAAATTATAAAGGAGAAACAGAGGGAGTTACATTATTTAGGGCGAATGATCTTTACTCTGGTTGCTGTTGGTTTCCAAAAATAGGGCAGCGGTATATTGTTTATACTGGAGAGGTAGAAGATGGAAATATCATTTATGGTTATGGCTGCCAAAGAGTCATTCGTTATGATACTCCTAAGTATCATTCTGAAAAGGAAATATTGGAATTATTAAAAAATAAAAAAGATGGAAAATTTAAATTCAATCAAAACGAATTAATTGATAAACGCCCTAAACCATACATTACAATAGAGGGAGAATTCAAAGACGGTTTAAAAACAGGTAAATGGATATTACGAGAACCAATACCTTATGATAATTCCTTTATTCCAAAAATGAAAAAAGTATTAATATTAAAATACAAAAAAGGAGAAATCATTAGGGAAAAATACAAAAAACCAAAAGACGAATCAATCGAAAAATTGACACGCAAGTGGAGGATTATCTACTATATAGATGGTTTTTAACTGCTCACTGCTCACTGTTCCTTGACAACAGGCACAGGATCTTCCCCCGCAAAATTACCTCGAGCAGCGACTACTGCCACTAATCCCATGATAATCATAGAAAGATTAACTAATAAGGCGATCAATCTACCAAAGGTATTAGGAATCCAATCCATGAAAGGAATACGAAGATCGAGCATGCTCAATACTAATGCCATCATGCCAAAGAAGAACAAAAAGAAGCCAATGATGGTTATTATAATGGATGTTTTAGAACTCATATCTGCATATTTTTTTAATACTTGAACGCAAAGTTACTTAGTTTATAGTTAAAACTCTATTTATGAACAAAAGTTCGTAAAAGGAAAACCTTATATTTGTGGATAGTTCCGAAATACTACTATAACCAAACCAAATTATTACATGATCCGACTCATCGAATGCCCTAGGGATGCCATGCAAGGTATCAAGGAATTTATCCCTACGGAAAAAAAGGCGAAGTACATTAACCAGCTATTGAAGGCAGGCTTCGATACAATTGATTTTGGGAGTTTTGTATCTCCCAAGGCGATTCCTCAAATGAGGGATACAGCCGATGTATTGTCTCGTTTGGATTTATCATCCACAGATAGCAAGCTATTGGCAATAGTCGCCAATAAGCGAGGTGCGACTGACGCTGCACAGTTTGAAGAAATCGATTATCTAGGCTATCCATTTTCCATTTCAGAGACTTTTCAGTTAAGGAATACCAATGCGACGATTGTAGAATCACTGGATAGAGTGAAAATGATGCAAGACATTTGTCTTGCGTCGAATAAAGAAATGGTCGTTTATATCAGTATGGGTTTTGGAAATCCATATGGCGATGCTTGGAATGCAGAAGTCGTGCAGCATTGGACGGCGGAATTGTCTAAGATAGGTATTGGGATTTTGTCTTTATCAGATACGATAGGTGTTTCCAATCCAGAGTCAATCAGCTATTTATTTAGTAATCTGATTACAGAATTTCCTGATATTACTTTTGGTGCACATTTGCATACAGAGCCACATAATTGGAAAGAAAAAGTAGAAGCAGCTTATCAGAATGGTTGCCATCGTTTCGATGGAGCTATTAAGGGTTTTGGCGGTTGTCCAATGGCGAAAGACGATCTCACTGGTAATATGCCTACAGAAAACGTGATCATGTATTTCAATGATCTAGAAGTCGAAAATAATATCGATATGGACGAATTCCTAACAGGAATGTCTATGGCAAACGATGTTTTCCCAATTCATTAAACAGTTACTAATCTCTAACTTCCTATGCTAACCTTTTTAGAAATACCTTTTGCTACACCGCTTTTTGATGAATCTATTCGCTTGAGATATGATATTTTAAGAAAGCCATTAGGCTTAGATTTCGATGCTGATGATATCGCAGAAGAATACAGACAAATACATCTAGGAGCATACGACGATGATTTAAAATTGCTTGCTTGTCTAGTTTTGAATCCACAGGATGAGCATATCGTAAAAATGCGCCAGGTAGCTGTCGCAGATAATTTACAAGGCAAGGGCATAGGCAAACAACTCGTCATTGAGTCAGAAAAACTGGCCAAAGAAAAAGGCTTCAATCATATGGCAATGAATGCTAGAGAAGCAGCTGTTCCGTTTTATTTGAAACTAGGTTATGAAAAGTATGGTAGGCGATTTACGGAAGTGACTGTGCCGCATTATAAGATGAGGAAGGATTTATAGGATAAAGATCTAGTTGATAAGCTACTTTTTAATTCTTTTATTTCGGATTAATTACCATGAATATTATACAGATTATTAGAGATAGAATTTATTTTAACTGTAAATATTATTTTAGTACCTTTCCCTTCTTCTGATTCAACATCAATCTGTCCACCTAAAAAACTTACAACTCTACTATACTGAGAATTAATTGGTTTTCGGATTGTTAAAAATTGATAGCTTCTGAAAATCAAGCAATTGCTACTAACGTTGGTCTGTAAAGCGAACGCTAGGTATACAAGTAGGTAAACTAATAGGTTGCTCAAAATTTAAAATGAAAAGTTCCCCGTGTTTTTGAACGATGTGGTTTCGCTCTTTTCAACTATCTTTTTAAAGATATAAAACCATAAGCAATTGTACAAACGTAAAAGATCGAAGCCCAAAGTTCCGCCTTTCCGCGTTTAGTGGATGAACGAATGATTTTCGATGCAATCGAAATGAATGTCTAGTAGACATTCAAATGAGAGAACAGCTAGCGGGTAGTGCAGGAAATCCGTTAAAAATAAAATACTGTTTGAGCATAAACTGCTGTAAAACAAATATTTGAAGCTAAGTAGCAAAAGAAGCTAAAAGTAACAAATGTTATTAAAGCGAGTTTATTTTGTTTAGGATTTATAAGCTTTTGTAGCGTTAAAAACGCTGTACAGCGGTGATTTTGATTCTTTTCATCTAGGAAAAAATAAGAAACACTTTTGTTACTAAGTACACTGTAAAATAAGTAATGTTAACTTTTTAAAGTGCCTTTTGTTCCAACTCTGCTTCACGTCCTCGCCTTAATAGCTAAGGCTATTAGGCTGCGGGCGTTCATTGATTTGATACAAAATTCATCCTTCAAATTTTTAACTAACTTACTTTACAGTGTATTAAGGAACCTAGAACACAAAAAACTGAGTATTTCCACAAGTGGAATACTCAGTTAATTTTATGTTTAATTTTGTATTACTTGAATCCAAGTTACTATTCAGGACTAGAAATTATAATTTGTATTATTTCTTTCTTTCATAATAGGTAACAATACTCGCTTTCGCAATAGTATTGCTCCAGATGTAATATCCTACGATAGCAGGATTCGTATTTTCATCTAAGCCTAATGTATCCACTTTAAGTGCATGAACAGTAATTACGTATTGATGAATTCCATGATCCTCAGGAGGACAAGGACCTCCGTATCCAGGTGCACCATAATTAGTGGTGCTTTGAATAGCTTTTTCAATCATCAGTTCTTTTTCGATATTCCCTGCATTTTCAATGACGTGATTCACATCACTAGGAATATCAAAAACTACCCAATGCCACCATCCGCTGCCAGTAGGAGCATCTGGATCGTACATTGTTATGGCGAAGCTTTTCGTTTCTTCTGGAACATTTGACCAAGATAATTGAGGGGAAACATTTTCTCCTGTACAGCCGAATCCATTAAACTCTTCCTGGCTACTTGCATTACCTCCTAAGGTTTTGCTTTCTAATGTAAAAGATCCTTGGCTGAATAGATTTAAACTGAATATTAGGGCCAAAAATGTAATAAAAATTGATTTTTGCATGACTTGATTTTTTAGTAAATTAATACTGCAAAGTTGCAATCAATTCTGTTCGATAAGGTAGTTGATTCTGTTCAAAAAGTATTTAAAAATGTTCAAACTTGATTTTGGTATTGTTTTGGAGTCATGCCAAATTTCTGTTTGAATGCTTGTACAAAATTAGAGAAATTTTCATATCCTGCATCTTCATATAATTCGATTGGACGTTTACGTTTCGTGCGTAATAAAACAGCGATATGATTTAATCTTTGATCGTTAAACCACTTCATTGGTGTATTTTGGTATTGTTTAAAAAATGCTCTCTTAAAGGTTGAAACACTCATGCTAGATAGGAATGCAAGTTCCTCCAAACTTAATTTATTATGTTTATTATTGTCTACGATATTAGCCATTCTACTGACTTTGTCATCGACGTTTTGTACGATTGCATTTAAAAAAGAAGCTCCATTTTGGTAAGTTAGATAGAGCATTATTTCTTCAAACTTAGTTTTTAATATTTTTTTTTGAGTTGCTTTTGGAAGTGCTAATATATTCTCAAGACTTTCGACAAAATGTTGAATAAAATTATCGTATTTAAAAATATAAAATGATTTGTTTTCGTTTAGTTTATTTGAGTGAAGTTTATTTTTTTCTAAAAATTCTAAAACGTCTTCATCAGAAAAAAATAGAAGAATACTTTTGTATATTTTATTTGAATTGGAAATTTTCTCTGTCATCAAGCAATTACCTGATTTCATAATTAAAAATTGCTGATTATCTATTTGGACACTTGCATCATCTCCAATGACTTCCTTTGTTCCTCTTCTTAAAAAACTAATAGTATTCTTCGATAAATTTATTTTTGACTTTAGAATATTTTGGGGATTTCTATAATTGAATAATTGTAAATTATCCTCTGTGTCAATTTTTAAATCTTTAGGTAAAGTAGTTATTTTCATTCGTTTGGTTTTAAATAACTTTTTTTAGAAAAATGTTCATTTCACTTGGTTTAGGATATTTGTTTTTTTGTCTTGCTATTAATATTATTTCTCCTAAATGAAATGATAAATGCGTACTTGAATCCTGTATCAATTTAAGTTTTTCATTTAGTTTGATATCTGTTGAATTAAGATTCAGTATTAGACTTTTAATTTCCTTGGTTTGAATGTCAAATTCATTTATTTTTAGCTTCCATTCTTCCTCATTATTAGGTTTTATTCCTGTTATCCAAGAGTCAGATTCATTAAAATGAATATTAGCATTAATATCTTTCATTTTTAGTATCTGAAAATTTCTCCATATAATTAAATGATTGAGCGTTTGCCAAATCGTTTTAGAATGTCCCTCTATTAAAATTCCATAGATGTCAATTGGAAGAGTTTCAAAAACCTTGAAAGTATCCAATGAATTTTGGAAAATGTATTTAAAATTAAATGTATTCATTTTCTAATTACTTCTGGATAGATGTTTCCCATCCATCATATATTCCATTGAATTCGTTAGCTAATTCTAATAAATTAGAACTTATTTCATAAATCGAATCAATGTCAGTTTTACTATTTATCGAGATGCGTATTTCAAAACGATTTTCTCCCTCCTTAGTGTCTCTAGTTGAGTCAATTATAAATTTAGTACCTTTTATTTTCTTTTTAGGGATGGCGAATAAATAAGTGTCTGGAATTGATAAGATATTTTGTACTAGGCAAGCCGGTAAAGGTCTCGTTATGCCTTAGCGTAATAAGGTTTTTACCAATGCAGCATAGTCCAAAAAGATGAAGTCAAAACGGACAGTTATTTATTCAACATCACTAAATAGGCATTTCATATGTACCATGAGTAGTAAACCCTTTTTATTTATTCATTTTATCTGATACTTGAGTGGAAGTAAAGAAAGGTTTGCCTTGTAAGGCTTGAACAAGTATAGCAGTGGCAAGAAGTCCGTACAGTAAGGAAACAATAATGGTTGCTTCCGTATTACTTAAAATATAAAAAGAAAGTAATGGTAATACTTGTAAAGCGTACATTAAATCCCGTAAGGTCAATCCTCTTCTTTTTAATTAATCATTCGTGAGTAAATTATTATAACTATTTAACGCATAAGTAAAGGGGATGAATAAAAGATCTTCGGGTATAGCGTATTTCATTTTATTCCGTTACCTTAAATTTTGGTACGAAATAGTTCAGATAAAAAATCATTCCTAGATATGTCATGATGAGCGTAGGAATACTAGAGTTGAAACCTAAATCAAATTCGGGGATGCCAAATAATTCTCTGAAAGAAGTCGTAGCAATGCTCAACATAAAGACGATACCAAAAACAAATAGTCCTATAATAGCTGCTTTATTTTTTGTAGTACGTTGAACGCCATTTTTAGCATCTTCTCTAAAGAAATACCATAGTGCAACTACACAAAAAATAGCTTCTATAGCTATAGCAAGGTAAATGTTTGTAGCATATAAGCCAAGTCCTGCATCTGCTGTATCTGCTCCAAAAATGTGGTGTGGATGTCCAGAAAAGAAATCTAATACAAAATGTCCTGCGACCAGTGCTGAACCTACTAAGCCAATTTTAGTACTCTTAAACACTATTTTTCCAAAAATAAAGATAGCCACCAACCAAAATATTAGTGGAACTAAATCGTGGCTATAGAGCATGTCTACAGTCATATTACTTAATGATGTGCTTAATACATCACTTGGTTCAGTTCGTTCAAGACCTAAGTAATGTAGTGTAAACCACAGCAGATCTTGCAATTGTGAAGCAATTAAGAAGAAGAGTAGTGTCCCTTTAGGGAATTTTTGATTGGCCACTAAGGCAGTAGAAAAGTGTCCTGCTAACATAATTATCTATTTTCGTATTTTTACTTTATAAATTAAAGTAAAAATAGAAATAACTTTACAATTTAAAGTAATTTTATGAAAAATTATGATGAAAAAATTTCGATCTACTTGTATTATAGCTTCTGCATTGGATTTAATAGGAGATAAATGGTCACTTCTAATTATCAGAGATATGCTCTTGCATAAAAAGATGACGTATAAAGCGTTCGTTTCATCTGATGAAGGAATAGCGACTAATTTGCTGTCTTCAAGATTAAAACTATTGGAATCCCTTAGTATTCTTACTAAAAGAAAACTACCCGAAAATAAAAAAGAAAATATTTATTTGCTTACAGAAAAAGGAATCGATTTAGCTCCATTAATTTTGGAGATCGTTCTTTGGAGTGATAAACATGTTAGGGCTTATCATGCCAAAATGAATGCTTATGACGTAGATAATTTAGATAAATCGAAAGTTATAGTAAGAGTTCAAGAAGAATATAGAAAATTAGTTCTTCAAATTTTATAGATTAATTTGAAGAACTAATTTTATTTAATTCCAATGATGGATTCCTTTTTTGGATATTTAACAGTATAAATAAATTTTTCTTTTTTGGTTTGCCTAGCATCAATATCAAGTGTCCAAAGCAATTTTCTTAAATCTTCTGAATATTTAGCACTTCCTTTCTCTTCCAAAACGATTTGAATCGTGCTGTTTTGAGATAAAGGAATTTGGTCTAATATTTTAATTTTTATTGGAACAGATTTTTTATTCTTTACAATTAATTCATAGCCAATTGTTTCTTTTTTATTTTCTCCAATTAATTTTGAG
>JBNMOV010000242.1:0-7551 GCA_051275765.1 Maribacter sp.
AACTACTCCTATAATGAGAATTAATTGGTTTTCGGATTGTTAAAAATTCATAGCTTCTGAAAATCAAGCAATTGCTACTAACGTTGGTCTGTAAAGCGAATACTGCTAGGTATAACTGGTTACTGGTTACTGATCACAACCCATATCTTCTTGAGATTGAGAATCATTATTAGGAAAACAATTTCCTGATGCTACAGTTTCTGTTACATACCTGTGCATATTGGGATCGTATAATCCATTTTTTAAAAAATCAACTAATTGATCAATTTCTTGACTGGTCAAGTCCAATGGAATGAAATATTCTGACAACTGACTATCTAGTACATCTGCATTTTGTTTTATCGCCTCATTCTTATATTCTACCACTTCTCTTAATCCTGAAAATGTAGCTCCATGACCTAAAAAATTGGTATTTCTTAAGTTATATAATTGAGGAGTTTTAAATTTATAATCATCTGCTGGATTACCTGTATAATTGCCTCGGCCCTTATTAATTTCGTTAAAATTTTCAAAAATATTCAAGACCCCTTCACCTTCTAAATTACCCATACCTACTGCATAGAATTCATTCGTATTCAAAGATGGACTCTTATGACAAGTTATACAATTTGCCTTATCAAAAAACAAGGCTGCTCCTTGTTTTTGATTCATAGAAAGTGCTTCACTATCTCCTTTCAGCCAATCTTGAAACGGTGCTTGATTCGTTAGCATAGAACGTTCAAATGCAGCTATAGCTAGCCCTGCTGTTTCAAAGGTATATCTCTCATTTTCTGGAAATCCAGGGAAAGAAAAATCAAATAAATCCTTGTAATACGAATTTTCCACCAATGATTCTTCTACGATCATTCTATGGAACTCCAATCCAGCAATCGCCTGTGTTTCTATACCTGTATATCCTAAATTATTGGTTGATAAAAATACATCCTCCTCTATCCATAAATCCTCTGTCCCTATATTAGCTCCAGTAGCACCTAATTTTCCATCCCATGCAGCATTGACAATGTAAGCAGTATTTACATTATTAGGAACTCTAATAGGTGGAATATCCAATAAGGTTTCATCATAATTAGGATTGGGAAAACGTCCTTCGCCTGCTACTCCTATCCCCATTCCTCCATCGCCTATTCCTTGACGGATTCCTGCCTGAAAATTAGCACCTGGAATATGGCAAGTAGCACAGGAATAAGTTTCCATACTTTCGCTCATCGCAGGATTTCTGGCGAGTCCTGTTTCATAAAATAATTTCTTCCCCAAGGTAATCCTTTGGGATGAAATCGGATTATTGGGATCTTGAGGAATATTATCATAATCATTACTGTTAGGTAATATGAAGTATTCCAAACCGCCCTTAGCTTCTATGAGCGATTTTAATTCTACATCCATTTCTTCCTCAAACATATTGTCTTGAGGTACATCTTCTTGGCATGCTGTTAAACAGAAGATCAATAGAATTGGAATGAGAAAGATGTTGTTTATCTTTTTCATGAATATAATAATTGAGTGTAAAAGTGAATTTATAATATGCACAATAATCATATCATAATATTAGATTTTTTTGTCAAAGGGGTACTTTGGTCAACCTCTAAGGTTTATTAAAGCAAGGTTATCCACTTGCACTTTAAAATACAATATCAAAAAAAAATCTAATAAATATAAAACCATATGATAAACATCATGTATATGACTGGTTATCAATAATGTAAATCAAAAACAATAGGAGATAATAAATACAGGTTGTATAGTGAATACAAAGGTAATTTTACGAAAAAAATAGGATTTCACTATCATTATTTTTATAAAAATTCTATTACTTCCTTTATTTTCACTTATTCAATTCAAAAAGTACATAAATATTAGTGAATTTAAACATTTGTTAGCAATAATACCATGTAACTAAATAAATGAAATAGAGTTTTCAAATAGTTTACATTTACAATAAATCTCCTTACCTTGCAATTACTTAACTATTCATCAAATGACTAAATATTTTTTAAAGTAGTGTTTTGGGAAATTTCAAGGTTTACTAAGGCTAGGTTTTTTACTCACTTTTAGCAAACTTTAAAAGTTTATAAAAAGTACATAATACAAAATAATATGCTCGACCAAATAGATTTAAGCAACATCTTATTCTTTGACATAGAAACAGTTTCTGGTCATAAGGACTATGATTCTATGCCCGAAACACTTCAGAAACTATGGGCTCAAAAGGCAAGAGCCGTATTGAAAATATACGATCGTCCTTTAGAGGAAGAAGAAGTTATCAGTGCATATGATAGTGCTGGTATTTATGCAGAATTTGGACAAATTGTCTGTATTTCTGTAGGTTTTCTATCTAAAAATGAAAATGGCTTAGGAATAAGGGTAAAATCCTATGCTAATCGAGATGAAAAGATACTTTTAGAGGATTTTGCTAAACTCCTCGATCAATATTATAACAATCCTAATAAACATTATATCTGTGGACACAATATCAAGGAATTTGATATTCCTTATACCTGTAGAAGAATGTTGATACATGGATTGAAACTCCCTCGTCTTCTAGACATTTATGGTAAAAAGCCTTGGGATTTGAATTATTTCTTAGACACAATGATTCTTTGGAAATTTGGAGATTATAAAGCATATACTAAGTTGAGTTTACTCACGTATATTTTTGGTATTCCTACGCCTAAGGATGATATAGATGGAAGTGAGGTAGGAAGAGTATTTTGGGAAGATGATGATCTAGAGAGAATCGCTGTTTATTGTGAAAAAGATGTGGTAGCGACTGCTCAGCTTCTCTTGAAGTATAAACGAATGGAATTGCCAGAAAATATGGTGGTGGAAAGGGTTGAGTGATTAGGTGCGAGGAAGCTCGATTTTGCCTTGCTGCGAAGAAAAAGGAGAGAGGACACTTCGCTTAAGGCCTTTGGCTCCGCCTCACTATTAGTAGCTGTTTTTAAGTAGGAATAAAAGATGATTGATTGATCAAAATCATCTCAGCATCTCGAAATCTATCAATCATGACTGCAAAGGAAGTTTTATCAGAACTGGAAGCATTAGGAAATGCTGGTACGAAAAAAATACTGACTAAGCATGGAGCTAAAGAGCCTTTTTATGGTGTTAAAACAGAAGATTTAAAAAAATCAAAAAGGATCATGCACCTTCTTTAGAATTATTCGATAGCGGAATATCTGATGCCATGTATCTTGCAGGGTTGATCGCTGATAAAGAGCAAATCTCAAAAGCTAAGCTCAACAAATGGGTAAAAGGTGCTTAGTGAATATACTGTCCCTTGGATCGCTGCTGATAGTGGCAATGGTTGGGAATTAGGTTTGGAATGGATAGAAGCATCAGATCCTAAAATTGCTGCTTGTGGTTGGAGTACCTTATCCAGCGTTGCCAGTATTACTTCTGACGAAGAATTGAATATCAAGGCTTATAGTGAATTATTAGATTGAGTAAAAAAAGAATTACAATCTTCTCCTGATTGAGTACGATATACTATGAATGGTTTCATTATAGCGATAGGAGCATATATCGCAGAATTAACAGGAAAAGCAATGAAAACTGCTGATGCCATTGGCCTGGTTTCCTGCGAAATGGGCGAAACTGCCTGTAAAGTTCCTACTGCACGTCCTTATACGCAATTGAATAATAACTTTCGTATATAAATGGACTCCTTTAGCTGATTACTTCGTTATAAATACTCGCTGATGCTAAGGCATCGCCTGCGTTTTGTGCCTCGTCCTCAACAAAATGAGTAACATATCCAATACGAAATACATTATTCAATTGCGTATTATATTGAAAAAATAGCAGATAAGGGTAGAATTGGTAAAAAGAAAAAAATGGCGAGGTGTTAGAGCGTTTTAAAGTTGGGAGAGTTTAGGTTTCATAGGTTCATTTTGCCTGAGTTAATTCAAGTTGCGAAAAACGCAACTTGAATTAACTACAAACTTTCCAAAACCTACAAAACTTTCCTAACTTTGCCGCCATGAAAAAACATTTAGTAGCACCTTCAGTACTGGCAGCCAATTTTGCCAATTTGGAAGCGGATTTCGCAATGATCAATCAGAGTAATGCAGATTGGTTCCATGTAGATGTCATGGATGGCAGATTCGTTCCTAATATCTCATTCGGAATGGACATCATCAAAACGATGAAAGGCATGGCTGAAAAGCCATTGGATGTTCATTTGATGATGGTAGAACCAGAGAAATATATTGAGCGTTTCAGAGATGCAGGAGCAGATGTGATTACAGTTCATTATGAGGCTTGTCCACATTTGCATCGTACTTTGCAACAAATCAAAGAAACAGGAGCTAAGGCTGGAGTAGCATTGAATCCACATACGCCCGTTTCTGTGTTAGAACCTATCATAGAAGATATAGACTTGGTTTGTATCATGTCTGTGAATCCAGGTTTTGGAGGACAGAAATTCATCTATCATGCCATCCCTAAAATCAAGCGACTCAAGGAAATGATTATGGTACATAATGCTTCTACTTTAATAGAAGTAGATGGTGGTGTAGGAATGCAGAATGCAGAAAAAATCCTACAAGCAGGTGCTGATGTACTTGTAGCAGGAAGCAGCGTATTCAAGTCAGATGACCCAACTAAAGCCATAGATAGGTTAAAAACCATAGGTGGATACACTTTCCATGTTTGATTAGATGTTTAGATTTAGTTAGGCGCTAGATTATTAGATGCTAGACGTTAGACCAGATTTTTCTAGTGTCTAGCATCCTAATAGCCTAGCGTTTTTTTAATACCACAACAAGATTATGCAAAATACCAAGTTCTACCTAACCTTTCTTCTTTCCATTATTTCCTATTGGGCTATAGCCCAAAATGCCACTATATATGGAAAGGTAACTGATGAAACAGGAGAAACCCTCATCGATGCGACTATCTCTGTAGATAAAAAAGGAAATAATGGTACGCTTAGTGACACAAATGGTCTGTACGAAATCAATATACCTGCCAATAAGCGAGTAAAAATTACTTATTCCTATACTGGATATACCACTTATACCATTACCACAGAAAAACTCAAGGAAGGAGCTAGACAACAACTAGACATCATTCTACAATCCAAGGATGAAGAAATCAGCGGAGCGACTGTAACTGGCGATAGAATCATAGAAGAAGGTGGTATGATTAGAGAAGGGGCAGAAAATCTACGTGTCATTCCCAATTCTACGGGAAATGTAGAAAGTATGTTGCCTGGTATAGGATTAGGAGTCACTGCTGGACAAGGTGGTGGAAGTCTGAGTTCTCAATATTCTGTAAGAGGTGGAAATTATGATGAAAATCTCGTTTATGTCAATGATTTTGAAATATACAGACCACAGCTTATTCGTGCTGGACAACAAGAAGGATTAACGTTTCCTAATCTGGATTTGATTCGTGATCTTTCCTTTTCGTCTGGTGGTTTCGATCCTCGATATGGTGATAAATTATCTTCTGTTTTAGATATTCGCTACAAGCGACCTACGGAAACAGCAGGTTCTGTGGAAATGAGTTTATTGGGAGCGACTGCACATATGGAAGGGAGTCGAGCATTTAAGAAAGATACTTCTGGTTATAGACGTTTTAGATATTTAGTAGGAACTCGTTACAAAACAAGTAAGTACATTTTAGGTTCTTTGGATACTAAGGGAGAATACACCCCTAACTTTGTAGATATCCAAGGCTATTTCACCTTCGATCTTACTCGTGAATGGCAGATGGGAATCATTGGTAATTATAATAGAAGTCAATATGAATTTCAGCCCGTTTCTAGAAGTAGTGCTTTTGGTTTAATAGATTTTGCCCTACAACTGACAACTGTTTTTGAAGGACAAGAAAAAGATGATTTTACAACTTACATGGGAGGAGTTTCTTTCTCTTATGTACCAGAAAAAAGAGATAATCCACTTTATATGAAATTCCTCGCCTCCACTTACCAAAGTGATGAAAACGAGCGAATAGATATCATAGGCGATTATTTGATAGGACAAGTAGAATCTGATTTAGGTAGTGATGATTATGGCGAAATCGTAGCTGTATTAGGAACAGGAACGCAGCACCTTTTTGCTAGAAATTACTTAACGAGTAATGTAACTAATGTAGAATTCAAGGGAGGTATAGAATTTAAGAAAGAAGTTCTTCCTAGGCTGGATTTGACTGTAGATGAAAATGCAGTAGAGCCTTTGATTACTTCTCACTTTTTACAATGGGGAGCGAAGTTCCAAAATGAAATAATCAACGATAAACTCAACGAATGGGAACGCCTAGATTCTGCTGGCTACTCTCTACCCTTTTCAGATCAACAAGTATTCGTACAAAGTGTATTAAAAACAGAAAATAATCTGAATTCCAATAGATTCAGTGCTTATGTCCAAGATACTTGGACACGTTCCAGAGACAGTATGAATCTCAGCCTTACCTATGGTGTGAGAGCTCAGTATTGGGATATGAATAAGGAATTCATTATTTCTCCTAGAGCACAGTTACTTTATCAACCTCGTACTAAAAATGATATGGCGATTCGTATCGCAACAGGTATGTATTACCAACCTGCTTTTTATAGAGAAATGAGGAATCCAGAAGGAGTGGTGAATAGAGATTTATTAGCTCAAAAATCCATTCATGCAGTATTAGGTTATAATTTGGATTTCAAAATAGGAAAAGTACCTTTCAAATTCATCACAGAGGTTTATTATAAGCATATGTGGGATTTGGTATCTTATGAATTAGATAATGTAAGGATTCGATACTCTGGAGAAAACAATGCTACAGGATATGCCACAGGAATAGATTTGAGATTGAATGGAGAATTTGTTCCTGGAGAAGAGTCATGGGTCAATCTTTCTTTTTTAAGGACAAGAGAACGTCTAGACGATATCGAACATTATAAATTCGAAGTGGGAAGTACAGATACTATATTCGTGAATGATGTCTCCAGACCTACAGATCAACTCATGTTTATGTCTATTTTCTTCCAGGATCATTTACCTAAAAATCCTAGTTTTAGGACACACATTAATCTTACCATAGGTACAGGATGGCCTTTTGGTATTCCTAATAATAATAGAGAACCAAGAAATACCTATAGATTTTCACCTTATCACAGAGTAGATATTGGGTTTTCATTCAGACTATGGAATGAGGCGAAAGGAAAGGAAAAATGGGCAAAAAATCCATTGCGATTCACTAAGAATACGTGGCTGAGTATAGAAGCATTCAATCTTATGCAAGTGTCCAACCAAGCGTCCAATACATGGATAAAAACTATTTATGGTTCTCAATTCGCTGTACCTAACTATCTCACATCTAGAAGAATAAATGTGAGATTGAGGATGGAGTTTTAACAAGAAAGAAAAGGGGGAGAGTATTAAAAAGAATGAATTTTATCGTAATCCTAATGATTTATACTTCATTAATAGGATGTACAGAAGATAATGATGTGACATCATCAAATTGCATTAAAGGAGAGCACACAATTACAACACAAATTTTACCTGTTGCGAATTTTAATGGAATAGATTTGACTATTTCAAATAATGTAACTGTCAAGCAAGGATC
>JBNMOV010000243.1:0-7546 GCA_051275765.1 Maribacter sp.
TTTTTCGGGTATGCTTCCATGTTTTACATTAAAATGTAGGACAAAGAATCGTTTCGTTTTCATATTCGCCTAGATAGACAACGGAAAGCTCAAAAGCTCCATGAACTTTAGAATAATTCGCCAGACTATTGATATTCGCATCATAGCTCAGTCCAAAGAGTACATTCTCATATTCAAATCCGACCATAGCAATAATAGCATCCAAACTGATTCCTGTATCAAACTTTACTGGTCTGACCCATGCACCAAAATGAATAGCCATACTACTGAAATCATTTAATGATGCTCTAAGGCTCGTTCCCGCATCAAACTGTAAGTGTGGCCCTTGCATAGAAATCATTAGCCTAGGGAAAAGTTGTTTATTATCTCCTATAGGTAATCTAGCTCCTATGTGCCCCACTGTCTTCATGAAAATCTTATGTTTCGTACCATCTATTTCATTGTAAAAAGAGGCATTGGATTTATTGAAATGGTGCAAGGCTACGCCAGCGTAAAAACTCGTCTGCCGTTTTGGTGTAATGGTATAATATAATCCAGCTGATAGATCTCCATAAGCAAAATTATTTTCTGGAAGTTCCTCTCCTGTTGGAGAAGAATAATCATCTATACCATTGAACTGATCTTGGAAAGTTAAGGATTCGTAATTCACGTTTCTTTGTGTGAATCCAAATTTTATTCCAGCAGACAAATACTGTGTACTCGCTCTATCTAAGGCTTTGTGATAAGCTCCAGATAGTGCCATTTGATTGGTATTAAAATCCACTCCTCCTACTCTATCCGTAAAAAACAATATTCCCCCTGCTGCTGCATCTTGGAATGCTCGTTTCTTACCAAGATTAAATCGCATATCCATCGAGGCAGCAAAAGTTACGAAAGGATTATCCGCTGCTCCTCGCCATTGGTCACGATAGATCGCTCCCACTCTGAATTTTCCATCAAAGGCACCTGTCAATGCAGGATTCACAGCAATAGGAGATGCATAGAATTGGCTAAAGTGTTTATCTTGGGCAAATAAGCTAGTGCTTATCATTCCCATTAGTATCATTAAAGAAATGTATCTCATTTCAGAAGCTGATTTAATTTAACAATTTGAATTTGTTATACCCTTTTCTAACTGCTCTTCGTTCTAAAAATACTCATTACGCTAAGGCGTAACTCCGCTTTTCATGCCTCAATCAGCTGAAAAATTGATTATAACAATTTTCAAAGGCTAAATCAAAGTAGCTTCTCAGATTAGGCATTTTATCATTTGATGTTGCAAAAATAAAACCAGTCTTTGCAGCATTTGTATGAATCTAGTGATTTTTAGTTCTTAAAAGGCAATAATATAACTAAATAGGTGTATTATTATTACTTGTATACGTATTTTTATGTTCAAGTAAGTCGATGTAGATATTAAAAGGTGCTGAGATATTGAGATAATATATTGATGATTAAAATTTTATCCCAAAATAGCCGCTAGTTGATGAACCTGCATTATTACTTGATTGCAATCTAAATTATTACTCAGAAATAATTCTTATCCTTTTTATTCATTTATATGGAATATAACGTCTGCCAAGTTAGTGTGGCTCCTATAAGATCGTCTTCTTCTGACAGGAGTGAAATTGTTACTCAACTATTGTTTGGGGAAACAGTAACTGTTATTGATAAAAAAGGAACTTGGCGGAAGGTGCGTTGTTCATGGGATAATTATGTGGGTTGGACAGATCACAAATTATTGAAAGTCATTACGGCCACTGAATTTGAAAAATATAAGGAGCATCCTGTGTATAGTTTGGAATTGGCACAGGCGATTATGGCAGAGGATCATTTTTTGCCTATCCTTATGGGTTCGTCATTGCCTGCATATGATGGTTTGAAGCTGGAATTGGGCGATTGTGATTTTACTTTCAGTGGACAAGTTATCGATCCTGCTGCTAAAAGGCTGACAGAAAACATGATGCTAAAAATAGCTCGTAAATATCTGAATGCTCCTTATCTTTGGGGTGGACGATCTCCTTTTGGAATAGATTGTTCTGGTTTTACACAGATCGTTTTTAAAATGCTGGGTATTAAATTATCGAGGGACGCATCGCAGCAAGTAGGACAAGGAGAAATTATTGATTTTGTAGAACAAGCAAAGCCTGGGGATCTGGCTTTCTTTGAGAATAAAAGAAAAAGGATAGCACATGTAGGAATTATCTTTCCTAATAGCCAAATCATTCATTCTCATGGCAAGGTAAGGATAGATAATATAGATCATTTTGGTATTTTCAATGAAGAGAAAAATAAATATACACATCGTTTAAGAGTAATTAAGCGATTATTACCAGAAGATATGCCTTCTGGTGCAGCTGAAGAAACGGCTGGGAAGGAGAGTCAGGAATTGAGAAATCAGATAGGATTATTTTAGGGATCAGATTCTTGTATTTATTAGGAACGAAGAATAGATTTATACCTTTAGTGAAACGAATTCAATAACATGAGCCATTATGCTTGTTCTTTTTCCTTCTAAAAAACACAAAAAATAGTTCCGTAGCTACGGCTATGCAACGATTTTTTGAATTCTTTAGAAGAAAAAATCACTACCCATTCTGGCTCAATTTATTAAATATGTTTTATTATTCTAAGAATCAGAACTACTTACTTAGGTACAGTAAATTCAAATTCTATCTTCACTGCATTCTTTACCTTTTCACTTTTCATACTTCCTACTTCGTAGTCTTGTCTGAAAATAGTAGTAGAACCTGTAATTTTAGCAGGCTTGGATTCCAATACATTGAAATCAATAGATACATTTTCTTGCGTCATTCCATTTATGGATAATGTTCCATTGGCTACCCATGAATCCATTCCTTTAGGCTGTTGTGCACCATTTATCTTGATGATAGCAGTAGGATGTGCTGCTGCATCTAGAAAATCATCTTGGCGAAGATGGTTTTCCAGACCTTGCGGATCTACATTTACAGATGCAATATCTATGGCGATTTCCGCTTCTACCTTAGAATAATCTCCACCAGGAACATTGAATTTATTGAATTTCCACTTATCGAAAGTTCCTTTAAAATCCTTGTTCGCCATTCCTCCTGAACCTGTCCAGTAGATAATCCCAGGAGGTGATGACAAAGTAGGATCAGTCTTCACAGCATTAGTAGAAGAGGTAGAGGTAGGCTTACATGCTACCATGAGTAAGGGTATAAAAAATAGAAAAAGATACTTTTTCATGATGATTATTTTTTAATGAAAATAAATATGGGCAAAAGTAAGATTATTCAGGTAAATCAAATTCAAAACTAATTCCAACGTCGTTTCTAACACCAGAATCGTCTCCAACTTTATAATCTTCCCTCATCAATGTGCCACTTCCTTTGATTTTCGCAGGGCTTCCTTCTTCTACACTAAACGTCAAAGGCACCATTTGCGTATTACCTTTTAATTGAAGTGTTGCAGATGTGGTATAATTTTCTTCTTCTTTATTATAGGTAGCACCTTTGATACTAATCATTGCCACAGGAAATTTTTTCGCATCTAGATAATCATTCTTTCTCAAGTGATTTTCCAATCCTTTATCCTCATGATTTACAGAACTAATTTTTACTGCAATTTCTACTAAAATCTGACTAAAATCTTTTTTTGGAATATCTAGGGAAACAATTTTCCATTTATTAAATGTGCCTTTTGCTTCCCAGCCAGCGTTAGCTGACCAATTTAATGTCCCTGGAGATACTTTGTCAAAAGTAATGTCAGGTGAGTCTATCTTATTCATATTGGGAGCGACAGACTGAGGCTTGCACATCCACAATGTAAATGGCAAGGCAAGAAGGATTAAATACTTATTCATTGAAATGGGTTTATCAAAAATGAATGCAGAGTATGTTATTAACAATAATAATCCTTGAATGTTGATAACAAAGAAATTGTATTTGGATTATTAAAGATTTTCTAATAATCCAAATACAATTTCTTTATCTTAACTATTGGTCCTGGACAAAGGCTTCTATGACAATTCATACAACTATTTACCATGGTTTCGTATTGAGTGGTGATGGTTTCATTATTAGCTTCTTTCAATGCTTCTACTGCTGCCAGGTATGATTGTGCAAATATTTTGAATTCTTCTGACATCGCTACTTCTGGATCTGTAGAATGAGCTGACATCAATGCTTTTGCCTTATCCATGATTTGAGGTTTTTTACCTTCCAATACAGCTTCTTTAATTTTCATTCCATCATCAAACATGTTTCGCATGAGTAAAGTCAATTCGCTATCATTGGATGTGTTGGATGTTTTTTTATTCAAGTCAGTACAAGACAAAAAGTATATGACAGATAGGATCAAACAAAAAAAGAATGTCTTTTTCATGCGAATAGTGATTAGTTTTATAAAATTAAAACTCAAAGTTGTAATTTAGAGTTAGTTTAGATTTAATATTGCGGGCTAAGAACCGGCCCTTTTTTTGATTAAACGTTGTTCTAAAAATGCTCATCTAAAATAAGATCTTTACTTTTCCAACTATAAAGTTGTTAATAATTTCAATAAAAAATCAGATTAAAATGAATAAATATTTCTTCATTCTCCTTTCTGTATTATTTCTTCTTCCTTCTTGCAAGAAAGATGAAGTAGGATGTAATTACGATGACGAGAAAATCAATGAATTACAGTTCATGGGAAGTCATAATTCCTATAGAATAAAAACCTACCAACCTATTTTTGATTTTGTCAATTTACTTGGAGGGGCCTTGCCTGATAACTTAGATCCTAGCGAATGGGATTATACACATTTACCTTTGGCCGAACAAATGGATGATTACAATGTGAGGCATTTTGAAATAGATGTCTATTACGATCCAGATGGCGGACGTTTTTACAATAGGCAGGGAAATATATTTGTAGCGGAAGCTATTGAATCGGGCATACCAGAACTACTAGAACCAGGTTACAAAGTTATCCATATTCCAGATGTAGATTATAATACCCATCATTATACTTTCAAGCAAGCTTTAACTACAATGAAAGATTGGTCTAATCAAAACCCTACACATGAACCTATATTCGTAATGCTAGAACTGAAGGATCAAGCAGTAGGGGATTATGCTCCAGATTTAGTAGGATTTGCCACTGCCTTGCCTTATACATCAGCAGCTATGGAAGATTTAGAAGCAGAAGTAAGAGAAATTTTTGGAAATAATCTAGATGGTGTATTCACACCAGATATGCTACGAGGAAGTTATACTTCAGTAGAAGAAGCGGCACTTGCTGGTAATTGGCCTACACTAAAAGAAGCCAAAGGACATATTTTCTTTGTGATCGATGTGAATTCAGAAGGACAGGGACATTATTTAGACGGACATCCGAATTTGGAAAACAGATCTATGTTTCTTTTTTCTAATAAAGGAAATCCAGAAACTGCATTTGTAAAAGGCGATAATCCTCTAAGTGGTGCAGAAACTATTAAACAAGATGTATTGGATGGTTATTTTGTGAGAACTCGTGCAGATGCTGGAACGACAGAAGCTAGAACGGGAGATACCAGTAGGAGAGAAGCAGCATTTGCTAGTGGTGCTCAAATGATTTCTACTGATTATTATAAAGCAGACGCAAGAAGTGAAACCAGTGATGAATGGACAGATTATTCTGTTCAGTTTCCTAATGGTGGTGCAGTTCAAGTGAATACAGTCAATAATAATAGGACACCTTGTGCTGAATAAAACAAGCTCTAAATAATCAGCGTAAAAGGATGGCATTATCAAATGCCATCCTTTTTTTCATTTATGGTATTTTTAGATTGTCAAGTAGCTTCTTTTTACAGCGATTAGTTCATGGACAAATAGTAATTGGATTAATTTTAGCGTATTTTCGCTGAAATTAGAAACTCCACTCTAACGATTCTCGTTTTTATCTTTTAAAATAATGTAGAATGCCAAGCCTTGTTGAGAAAAAGAAACCACAAATGGATAATTTTACACACCCTAAAGACTGGCCAGTAGATGGTCCAATAGATTTAGCTATCCACGATTTACCTCATGCGTCTTCTTCTACAGAATGGTGGTATGTCAATAGTCATATCACGACTATCTGTGGTCGAAACTTTGGCATTTTTGCTTCGTTTTTTCGTAAACTAATTTCTATTGATAAAAAGACAAAGCTTCCAGGTTATGCCTATTCTGTTACTTGGGCTATTTCCGATTTAGAAGAAAAAAAATATCATGCAGTTTCCTTAATAGATAAGCAGTCTCCTAAAATAGGATTGAAGAAATTGAAAAAAGGAGAAGCAACCAAAGATCCTTATATCAAAAGGGCCGCTATAGAAATGTTAAAGAAAGGAACTGTTCCTTATCCTGATGAGTTATTTAAGGATGATCCTATCTGTGCCTTGGATAAGTTATATCTCAAATATGATACGAATACTTATGAAAAACTAGAAGATGCCACATATCGCCTGAAATTAGAACATAATAGAGAAACAGATGCAGGAGCAGAACTGATATTTACGCCACAAAAACCTGTGATTAGACATGGTCAGAATGGTGTAGTGAGTCATGTTTCTATGGAAGATATGTTCTATTATTTTATTCCAAAATGTAAGGTAGAAGGTACGATAAGAATAGGAGAAGATGTCATGGAAATTGCTTCTGCTACGGGCTGGTATGATCATGAATTTGGTGCACCTAGAGAAGAAAAAGAACGAACCATTAGCAACAATAAAGATATTGCTTGGAATTGGATTGCATTCCAACTAGATAATGGCTGCGAAATAACAGCTTACGATCTTGTCGATAATAAAACAGGAGAAGATTGTGGATCATTTGCCATTATGGTGGATGAAAAAGGGAATAGATATGGTAGTGATAATTTCAAGCTAACACCAGTTGGTGAATATTTTACGAGTATTAGAACCTTTAATGATTATCCAGTACTTTGGAAACTAAGTATGCCTGATTTTGGAATAGAACTGAAAGCTAAGGCTGCATTCGATGCACAGGAATTTGCTACTGTTATTTCAAAACCTGCTTTTTGGGAAGGCAGGATGAACATCGAAGGAACGATGAACGGCAAGTCCATTGGCGGTGCAGGCTATATAGAAAGAAACGGTTTTTATAAAATAGAAACACTTAAGGATTTCTTTAAGGTAGTGAGTAGAGAAACATTGAAATCTGTTGATAAAATTATTCCAAAGGCATTCAAGCAAGATAAATTTGAGGAACTGATTTCTCGAAAAGGACAAAAGGGGTTGACAAAAGGACTGGATAAACAACAGTACATTGATAATCTAGTCAAACCTATCAGAGAGATTACAGATAGAGGAGGAAAATCATGGCGCT
Organism: Maribacter sp.; assembly: GCA_051275765.1. Taxonomy (GTDB): domain Bacteria; phylum Bacteroidota; class Bacteroidia; order Chitinophagales; family Saprospiraceae; genus JAHDCE01. The sequence continues at coordinate 7,305 of JBNMOV010000243.1, forward strand.
CCTATGCGATGGTGGCTTGTTGTGATATCGTAGGAGGAAATTCTCAAGATGCAAAGGATTGGTTAGCATTACCAGAAATGATGCACGTGGGTTCATTGATCGTAGATGATGTAGAAGATAAATCTGATATAAGGCGTGGCGGTACATCTTGTCATCATTTGTATGGAGAAGCTATTGCTATCAATGCTGGTTCCGCTTGTTATTTTCTAGGACAGATTTGTATTTATGAATCTACTAGCGTT
>JBNMOV010000244.1:0-7474 GCA_051275765.1 Maribacter sp.
GGACGAATCTCACTGAATTCTAAAGCATCAGCAATAGCTGTTTCTTCCTTCAAGGATTGATAAATCTCTTTTTTCTCTTCAAAAGTAAGTTCTGTAAGTAGCTGTTTTACAGCAGATAGTGGATTTTTCATATGATAAGGTTCTTTATTATCATAACAACAATTCTCGTATAATAATTCCCTAAAAACCAACTATTTAAGTTCATAAAATACTGTTTTACAGTATTTTATGAACTTTTTATTTACAATATTATTGCATATAATTTCAAAGAACAGAATTTCAATTCCAATAATTCTAAAAGACAAAAAAACAATACTAAAAGTAAAATAAACTTGACATTAAGTAATTTAAACTATACATTTGGATATGTAATCAAAAACATAATAGTTATGAATAACAGATTCTTATTAAACAACAGGTTTCAAACACCTGGCTTAATTCTATTTATTTTAGGACTCATATTAGCTGTCTTATCTTATTCGTTTCAGGAAATCCCCTTTTTCGATGTTCATGTATTTGCTATATGGATACAAGACTTAGGATTAGGTACTTCTGACAGCAACCATTTCCTAACCATCATTGAAAACAACATTTTTAATGAAATCACTGCCACCTTCCTTATTATAGGAGGTATCTTTTTTGCATTTTCAAAAGAGAAAAACGAAGACGAATTCATTAATCGACTTAGGTTAGACGCTCTTCTTATAGCTACATATATCAACTATGGACTATTACTTTTCGCCACTCTATTCATTTATGATATGGCATTTTTTCACGTATTGATTTACAATATGTTTACCTTGCTCATCATTTTCATCGTCCGATTTAGGTATGTATTATACCAATCCAAAAAATAAGTAGAATGGGCAATAGACTAAAAGTAGAACGGGCAATTAATGATCTCACACAAGCCCAACTGGCAGCATTGATAGGCGTAAGCAGACAGACCATCAATGCTATAGAAAAAGGTAAATATATACCTTCTACACTCTTAGCATTAAAGATGGCAAAGGTGTTCAATAAGCCTGTCGAAGAATTTTTCTTTCTTGATGATAATGAGTGGACTAAAGAAGTATAAACTCAAAAATTAAGCACATAAGCAAGATGAAAGCTTGCTTATGTGCTTAATTTTTCGCTTTTATTTAACTATTATTAGCGAATTTCCGCCAAACCATACTCAAATCCAAGACGTTTATAAAAAACAAGCATAAACATTGGTAATCTCAAAATAGAACCTTTACCTTTGCATTGCTTTTTAGTAAACCAATAAATATTATACTTATGGCAAGTGTTGCAGGTAAAGTAACAGACATCATTGTAGAGCAATTAGGCGTTGATGTAGCTGATATCAACAACGAAGCTCATTTCATCAATGATTTAGGTGCAGATTCTCTGGATACAGTAGAGTTAATCATGGACTTCGAACGTACGTTCGAAATAGAAATCCCTGATGAGCACGCAGAAAAGATTCAAACAGTAGGTGATGCAGTCACATACTTAGATGAAGCTTTAGCAAAAAAAAGTTAATAACAGTATAAGTCATCATGCCCTAGGGCATGATGACTATCGTTATTACATAAGATAGGTTCCAATAGCAGGAAGTTATTTTATGTAAACTATATTAACATCCCCTTACAACTTCCTTTCTACTCCAAAATAACATTAACCTAACTACTCTATTTTATGAAAAGGGTTGTCGTCACAGGTCTGGGTGCCATTACTCCCATTGGAAATACGCTACCTTCTTATTGGGAAGGTCTTATTTCTGGAAAAAGTGGAGCTGCTCCCATCACACTATTTGATGCAGAAAAATTCAAGACAAGATTTGCTTGCGAGGTAAAAGATTTCAATGCTGAAGATTTTATGCATCGAAGAGAAGCTCGTCGTATGGATCGTTTTGCTCATTTCGCCATGGTAGCTGCTACAGAAGCCATGGAAGATTCTGGCATTGATGTAGAAAAAATCAATCTGGATAGGGCAGGAGTCATTTGGGGTGCTGGTATAGGCGGACTGGGAACATTGCAAAATGAAATTACCACTTTCGCACAAGGAGATGGTAAACCTAGATACAACCCTTTCTTGATTCCTAAAATGATTATAGATATAGCTCCAGGCTTGATTTCTATCAAATATGGGTTCAGAGGCATGAATTATGCTACTGTTTCTGCCTGTGCTTCATCTTCACATGCTCTTATCAATGCTTGTGACTATATCAAATTAGGAAAAGCAGATATTATCATTACTGGAGGATCTGAAGCAGCGATTACCAAAACTGGTGTTGGTGGCTTTACTTCTATGAAGGCAATGTCTGAAAGTAATGACACACCTGCTACTGCTTCTCGTCCATTTGATGGAGCAAGAAACGGTTTCGTTTTAGGTGAAGGTGGTGCGAGCATTATATTAGAAGAATATGAACACGCCAAAAAAAGGGGGGCCAAGATATATGCAGAGATTTTAGGTAGTGGTATGACTGCTGACGCTTATCACATTACTGCTCCTCATCCAGAAGGGATTAGTGTATCGAATGTAATGAGATTGGCATTAGAGGACAGTAATATAACTACAGCAGATGTTGATTATATAAATGTTCATGGAACATCTACTCCACTTGGAGATATTGCAGAAGTAAAGGCGATAAAAGAAGTCTTTGGTGAAGCAGCATATGACCTTAATATTAGTTCTACCAAATCTATGACAGGGCATTTGTTGGGTGCAGCAGGAGCAGTAGAAGCTGTAGCTTGTATTCTTGCTATTAAGCATGGAATCGTACCTCCGACAATCAATCACACCACAAATGACCCAGATATTGATAATAAACTTAACTTTACGTTCAATGAGGCACAAACTCGTGATGTAAAAGTGGCTATAAGTAATACTTTTGGCTTTGGAGGACACAATACCTCTGTAGTCTTCAGAAAAATAGATTGACAGTTTGTTAATTAGAACTATTAGAAGAACATACAATAGATTTTTTTCCAAGGAAAAATTCCTCGTCAACAGAATGAGGTCTGTACTTGGTTATACTCCTGTAAACTTACATCTCTTCAAAAAGGCTTTCTTACACAAACCAGAAAAGCTAGATAAATACCAAGGAGCTAGAAATAACGAAAGATTGGAATTCCTTGGCGATGCGATGTTAGGAATGGTTGTAGGAGAATATCTTTTCTGTAAGTATCCAGGTAATGATGAAGGTTTCCTTACCAAGATGCGTTCCAAAATCGTAAAGCGAAAATCACTCAATAGCATTGCTGATAAAATGGATCTAAGTGATTTGCTGGATCATTATAATAAAGGAATTAGAATCAGTCCTTCTATGTTAGGAAATTGTTTGGAAGCATTGGTTGGGGCAATATATCTGGATACAGGTTATAATGGTACGAAGCATTTTATTATCAAAAAAATGCTTCGTGGTGGCTATTTAAATATGCATGAGCTGGAAACTTACGATGACAATTATAAGAGTCAGTTATTAGAATGGTGCCAAAAACACAACAAACTTATTACCTACAAAGTAGTATCCAAATACAAGCAAGATAAGCGTGATAGATTCAAGGTTGCTGTCATCGTAGATGAAAAAGAAATATCATTAGCAGATGATTTTAACAAAAAATCTGCTGAACAATCTGCATCTGAAAAGGCTTTGAAAAAATTGGGTGTATTGAAATTAGAAGTTGCCAATTAATCTGTTTTCTTATTCCATATTTTAGTTTTAACAATAGGCAGATACATTTTCTTTACAGGAATTGCTCGTGAAGTTCTATCTCTTGAGCAAAAAACATCCAAATCTCCACGTTTCTTCATAAATTTCCGTTAAAACATTTCCTTTTTTCTTTCAAATTAACCAACCATTACCGATCTTCGCCATCTTTATAGATTGAGGGAATTTAAACTATTAGAATTTTATTGTGAAGAAAATCAATTCCATACTTGTTTTAATGTTCTTAGGCATCGCTGTCTATGCTCAAATCAATGTAACTGCCGCATTAGACAGCAATAGCATACTCATTGGAGATCAGATACAACTCAATTTTAGAATTAAACAAGCTCCTAATGCAGAATACCTCTCCGCAGATTTTAACGCATCTTTAGACAGTATAAAACAGATAGAGTTAATAGAAGTAAAAGATCCTATTAATAATGAAGATGGAAGTATCTCACAAAGTATTCTAATTACAAGTTTCGAGGATGGTACACATCTCATTTTAGGCATTATCTTCTCTTCCAAAATTAATGGACGAATCCAGAAAAATCTATCCAATACGGTCTATCTAAGAGTAGATCCTATAGCTATAGATACCACTGTTGTAGATCTCAGACCTATCAAGGATATTATGGAAGAACCCGTGCGTTTAAGTGATTGGATTCATTATATTCTCATTCCTCTAGGTATTGTATTAGCACTAATACTTTTATTTTTCGTAGTTAGGAAATTGACTAAAAAAGAAGTGGAAGCACCAATCATTGAGCAAATTTTTCATATCCCTCCACACATTACAGCTTTAGAGAAACTGAAAGAACTGAAGAAAAAAGAGCTTTGGCAAAAAGGAGCAGTCAAAGAATACTATTCAGAAATATCATACATTGCGAGGGAATACTTGGAAAATAGGTATAAAATCAATGCTTTGGAATCTGTAACGGATGAAATCATCCCAGAATTGAAAACCAAGGATATACCAGAAGCATTGCAACAACGCCTTATCAACACTTTACGAACATCTGACATGGTCAAGTTCGCTAAGGTAAAACCAGGTATTGAAACACACGAAAGTGTAATAAAGCAAGTAGAACAACTCGTACAGGAAACACAACAGATCATCATTCCTAGTACGGAAGAAGAAGAAAACGTATAATGGAAGAGTTAGTCATAGGAAATAAAGTGATCGTGTACCCTTTGGTATTGGGGCTACTTATTCTAATTCCCTTATTGGCAGTCTGGTATTTCATGTATCTAAAGAAAAATAGATACGCCAATCTAAGAATGTCAGGATTACAGGCATTCGAGGGGCATTCATTGAGAGGTTGGCTAAGAATTTATATTCCTCCTATCCTGCGAATATCAGCATTGGCATTGCTTATCATAGCATTATCCAGACCACAGGATGTCAATAAAAAAGAAGAAATCAAAGGAGAAGGTATTGATATTACTATGGTGATGGATTTATCCAGTAGTATGCTTGCCCAAGATTTTAAACCTAATAGGCTAGAAGCGAGTAAGAAAGTAGCCGCAGACTTTATAGATAAACGATTATTTGATAGAGTGGGCTTGGTCGTGTTCGCAGGAGAAGCACATACTCAATGTCCTCCAACTACTGACTATAGAATGTTACAAGATTTTCTTTCCTTGATTAGATGTGGCGTACTTCAAGATGGAACAGCTATAGGAATGGGATTAGCGACAGCTGTAAACAGAATGAAGGACAGCGAGTCAGACAGTAAAGTCATCGTACTCCTCACAGATGGAATGAACAATGCAGGTTATTATGATCCTATGGATGCTGCTAATATGGCAAAAACATTAGGCATAAGAGTTTATACGATTGGAGTAGGAACGATAGGAGATGCACTAGCACCAGTGAGAAGACGTTCTAATGGAGAATATGTATTTGGATTAGTTCCTGTAGAAATAGACGAGGATTTATTGATACAAACTTCTAAAATGACTGGAGGTAAATATTTCCGTGCTACAGATAACGAAAGTTTACAGAAAATATATTCTGATATAGATCAGCTAGAAAAAACGGAGTATGAAGTTACGGTGATAGAACGACGCAATGAGGCATTCTATCCTTTCGTATTTTGGGCTTTGATACTCGTTGCAGTCGAAATGGGCTTGAAATATACCTTATTGAAATCCGTTCCTTAATTGATAACTCTAAAATAAAATAACATAACATAAGATGATATTAAGAACTACCATATGTTCTTTTTTATTGATCGTGACTACTATCTTAAATGCACAATCGCCATATCAATTAGAAAGTCCAGAAGAATGTAGAGAATTGTCAAAAAAGGCAATGGTACTATTCGAAGAAAATAAAATTTCGGACGCATTTAAAAAGCTAGGTAATCACTGGCCTGTTCCTGAAAATGAAGCGGATAACCTTGAGACCAAAACTATCAAGTACATGAGTCTGTTAATTGATAATTTTGGGTATCCTATAGGAAATACTAAAACCAGTGAACAAAAGATAACTGACATTGCCATACGAGAAACGTATTTACTTCTATAACAACAAACTGCTATAAGAATCGTTTTTGTTTACTACAGGAGAATAATGAAGGATGGATTTTAAATGCCTTCAAATGGGATGACGATTACAAAGCAGAGTTTAAATAATTTTCTAGAATATATCTATGTTTCGCTTAGAAGAACCATATCATTTATTAGCACTCATACTGATTCCAGTATTAGCCATTCTTTTTTTTCTTATGCTTTACTTGAGAAAGCAGGCATTGGCACGTCTAGGAAATGAGGACCTCGTACAACAACTCATGCCTAGTCATTCTAAAGTAAGGCAATGGTTCAAATTCATATTCATTGCATTGGCATTATTATTCTTAGGTTTGAGCTATGCCAATCCACAGTGGGGAACTAAGCGAGAAAAAGTAAATAGAAAGAGTTCTGATGTATTCATCGCCTTGGATATTTCCAGAAGTATGAATGTGACAGACATCGCTCCTAGCAGATTGGAAAGAAGTAAGAAGTTCGCTCGAAAACTGGTAGAAAAATTACAAGGAGAACGAATAGGTGTCATCATATTTGCAGGGAATGCTTATGTGCATATGCCATTGACAATAGATTATTCCGCTGCAAGCCTTTTCATTGATAGTGCTAATCCAGAGCAAATACTCACGCAAGGAACGGCGATAAAATCTGCTATAGCTGTAGCAGAAATGTCCTTCGAAGAAGATAATGATCAACATAAGGCACTCATCATTATTTCTGATGGAGAAAACCATGATGAAGAAGCAATAGCCAAGGCAAAAAAAGCCAATGAAAACGGAATGTTGATCTTTACTGTAGGTGCTGGAACTGCTGAAGGTGGATACGTTCCTATTAGTTATGGCGGATATTCTGACTTCAAGAGAGACAAATTTGGTGATTTAGTACGTTCTAAGATAGACGAAGATCAATTAACCCAAGTTGCTAAAGCAGGAGGGGGTATTTATTATAATATCAGATCTGGAGAAGAAGCTGTATTGACTTCATTAGGACAGCGGATAGATGAAATTGAAAAGAAGGATTTTGAACAGCGAATGTTCGATGAACATGAAAGTTATTTTTGGATATTTCTCATTCCAGCTATCTTGTTTTTGTTAATAGAATTTCTAATGTCTTATCGTAGAAGCAACATTTTATCTGGTAGAGATATCTTTAGTTAGAGAGTTGAGCTTATTTAAATTCATGTCTTATGTTACCAAAAACATCTATATCATTCATTAATAAATTGTCTATTATGGCAATCTTATTCCT
>JBNMOV010000245.1:0-7468 GCA_051275765.1 Maribacter sp.
TAATCAATGATCAACGTTTTCGTCCCTGCCCAATTCAAATCTCCATCCCATGCCAAATCTCGAAATCCTAGAATTACATCAGATTCTCCCGCTGCAACATGTTGAGAGATAGTATTTTGCCATACGTTATCTATGAAAAAATCTATGCTGTTTTCGTACCAGTCGATGGTATAAGTATGGAACTCACCGTCTATATGAGAAACACTATTGCCATTAGCATCCTTTATGGCACTGTTTGTATTTACAGTTGGTAGGAAGGTGGTCGGACTGGCATTTCGCCAAGAATTGATACGTACATCTGTCCATCCATTAGGAGCTAAAATATCATGTCCATCTGGTGCTGTACCTTCATCATCAGGTACGATTTCAATATCGACTTCATTGAAAGTCTGATTTTCATTATATGTAAAAATGAATCCAACCAAACCTTGTACTGCTGCCCCTTTCATTCTCACTTCCAATCTATGGTTAGGAGGAACAGTGCTGAGGCTAATTGTTTGATAAGCAAACTGGGGGTTGGTATCATTTCCTGTATCCGCATCCACAGTGAGATATGCATAACCATCTCCAGGAACGATGTCATTCCAAGTTGATTGAGCAGGATAAATCTGAGTAGTATATGACCAACCTAAATTATTTGTAGCATTAGGCTCTCCTTGTGTATCAAAATTTTCTGTGTAATTAATTTGCGAGTATGAAATCAAAGGACTACACAAAAGAATGAATAAGATGGTTTGCTTAATATTCATATGAGGTTATATTTTAAAAGGAAATATACTTTATAGCATTATGTAATTATACGTTAATTTTAATAATAAGGTTTCAATAACAAAGACGCCCCTTTCAGCTATGCTGAAAGGGGCGTCTTATCTAAAAGTAAGCGGTTTAGCGTCTAAATTATCCTTTTAGTAATTCTGCTAAAGCTGAATCCAACTGTCCATTTCTCCAATTAGGATTCACAGCAGCGATTTTTCCATCTCTATCGATAAGGAATGTTCTAGGAATACTACTTACGCCCCAAGCTTTAGCAGGAGCAGATTGCCACTTCTTCAAATCACTTACATGGTTTTTCCATTTCAAACCATCTTTCTTGATAGCATCAGCCCATCTCTTATTGTCTCCATCTAGAGATACACTGAATATCTCGAAACCATCACTTTTATGCTTGTCATATAAGCTAACCACATGAGGATTTGCAGCACGACAAGGACGACACCAACTCGCCCAAAAATCAACTAATACTACTTTTCCTTTCAAGTCAGAAAGGGAATAGCTTTTTCCGTCTGGGCTAGGTAGATCGATTTCTTGTGCTGTTCTTCTGTTTTCTACGGGGATAACTTGTCCAGCAGATAATTGCTCTAATTGGGCTCTTCTCTGACCAGTAAAGTCTGCAAAATCAGTAGTATATTTAGATGTTGGATAGTCTGCTTTCAATTTGGCACCTGCTTGTTCTAATATTGAAACAACCTTAGAATTTACCGTTCTACTAAACATATTATAAGCTAATAATGAAGCTACCATACCATTATTACTTCCTATAAAAGCAGGGAAGTTTTCAGCATTTAATTGTTTGCTTTTGAATTGTTGTTCAGCAGCTAGGTAGTCCATAGAAGCTTTTGAGCCTGTTACTGTTTGGGTAGAAGCATCAAAATCTGCCAGTTTTCCACTAATTTCTATCTTTTTTTCCGTACCATCTAGTACCAAGAAACCTTTTTTAGCACCAATTCTAATTCTATAAATCCCCTCTCCTGGATGTTCTTCCAATCCAACAGTAGCTATGCCACTTGAATTAAAGTCAACTTTTTGGATAATCTCACTACTGTTAGAAAATCCGATTCTATCGAAAAATAATTGAAGGTTCGCAGCATCAGAAACTGTTGTTTTCAATGTAAAGGCAGCATTACTTGCGGTATCTCCGCCTGTACATCCTGTGAGGAATAAACCAGTACTTAGAGCTAATAGGAAAAATAGATTTTTCATATATTAAGTTATTTAGAATCTTAGAAATATAAGAGTTGTTTAGAGTTGATTTTTATGAAATTATCAACGTTAAACAAATCTATACCGAAAATTAATAATTTTTTGCTTCAATTAGTAAATTTTAGGCGACATCTATAAAAGATACCTAAAGTCTATCAATTGTTGCAAAGGGTTGTTTAATTCTCAAGGTGCGTATGTAAGGTATTATCATAAATATGCTTCCAGTCTGCTACTTTTCCATAATCATCTCCTCCGATTACAGCATCTTCTCCAGATACTATACCTAATTTAGAGAATGGTGTAGCATCATTTTTCATATGCTTTTCGAAAGCATCAGCAGATTTAGCTGCTACAGTTACGATAACTCTACTTTGGCTTTCGCCAAATAGGAAAGCATCTTTTCTGATACGATCATCTACGTCGATATCAAAACCAAGTCCACTAGCTATTGCTGATTCCATTAGATTGGTAAATAATCCACCATCAGAAACATCATGAGCAGAAACGACTAGGTTTTCCTTGATAAGTTGAGTGATAGTTTGCTGTAAAACCACTTCCTCTTCCAAATCGAATGCAGGTGCAGGAGAATGATTGATATCATGAATCACCCTTAGATATTCTGTACTTCCTAAATCTTCCTTAGATGTTCCTACCAAATATATCTTATCCATTTCATTTTTGAAATCGAGTGTCATATACTTATTAGCATCATCCAAAATACCTAACATACCGATAGTTGGCGTAGGAAATACAGGTTCTGTTTTATCTTTATATACAGACTGGTTGTAGAAACTTACATTTCCACCAGTTACTGGCGTATTGAATCTTCTACAAGCATCTCCCATTCCTTTGATAGTATGGACAAATTGCCAATATACTTCAGGATTATAAGGATTACCAAAATTTAAACAATTTGTAATCGCAACTGGTTCACCACCAGTACATACTATATTTCTAGCTGCTTCTGCAACTGCAATCATAGCACCTTTATAAGGATCAGCATATACATAAGAAGCGTTGCAATCTGTAGTTATCGCCAAAGATTTATCTGTTCCTTTTACTCTTACTAATGCTGCGTCAGTATGACGATTAGTTGTCATGGTATTCGTACGAACCATAGAATCATATTGCTCATATACCCATCTTTTAGAAACAAGATTAGGCGTTGAGAATAATTTTCTAGCAGTTTCTACATAATTGGTAGGAAGAGGAACATTATTCATATCGAACTGCTCGATCTTAGCCATATAAGTAGGCTTCGTATATTCTCTTTCATATATTGGAGCTCCACCTCCTAATACTAAAGGATCTGCTGGAACATCAGCAATAATTTCTCCTCCTTGTAAAAAATGTAATCTTCCTGTATCTGTAACGACACCGATTTCCTCACATTCCAAATCCCACTTTTCGAATACTTCGAATAGTTTATGTTCTTCTCCTTTCTTTGCTACGATGAGCATTCTTTCCTGTGATTCAGAGAGTAAGATTTCAAAAGGCTTCATTCCCTTTTGTCTAGTAGGCACTTTATCTAAATCAATAATCATTCCTGTACCACTCTTGGCACTCATTTCTGAAGTCGAGCAAGTAATACCTGCTGCTCCCATATCTTGCATTCCTACTATTGCACCAGTTTTGATAGCTTCCAAAGATGCTTCTAATAGTAATTTTTCTTGGAATGGATCACCTACTTGTACTGCTGGTAAATCCTTAACAGAATCTTCTGTCAAATCAGCAGATGCGAAAGTAGCTCCATGAATACCATCCTTACCTGTAGCAGATCCTACGATCAATACTGGATTCCCTGGACCATCTGCACAAGCAGAAACAGTTTCTCCTGCCTTCACTATACCTACAGACATGGCATTCACCAATATATTCTGATTATAACAATCATTGAAGAATACTTCTCCTCCTACAGTTGGTACACCAAAGCAATTTCCATAATGGCTAATACCATTTACTACACCTTTGACTAAGTGCTTAGTCTTATCAGATTCGATATTTCCGAATCTCAATGAGTTCAATGCAGCAATAGGTCTAGCTCCCATAGTGAAAATATCTCTATGAATTCCTCCTACTCCTGTAGCCGCTCCTTGGAAAGGTTCGATAGCTGAAGGGTGGTTATGAGATTCTATTTTGAAGGCACAACCTAATCCGCCTCCAATATCGACTAGTCCAGCATTTTCTTCTCCAGCACCAACCAATAACCTTTCCCCATCTGAAGGAAGCGTCTTTAGCCAAGTAATAGAATTTTTATAAGAGCAGTGCTCTGACCACATAACAGAAAAAATACTGAGTTCTGTAAAGTTGGGCATTCTACCCATGATTACTTTTATCTTCTCAAATTCTTCTTCGTTGATACCTAAATTGGCAGCTACTTCTGCATTGATAATTGTTCCCATTATTTAGATTACTTCTATGGATTTTTAAAATGATTTGCAAAAATAAGCCTTTAATCTCTTAAAGAGGGTATCTCGCCCTCTTTTAGTTGTCAAGATTTTTAAGAACAGTGTAAATGATTGTGATATATTCATATATTACACGTTGTGATTATATAAATGGATTAGTTGGATTAAATTTTGCTGTAAAACACATATAGATTTATTTTATATTTCCTTGCATTGTAATATTGTGGATTAGCTTTGTTATTTTAAATTTGAAAGGGTTTAATTAACCAGCTTATTTCTATAATGTGCAACAAATAACCTAAGCATGAAACTTCAATATAATTGACTATGTCCGGACAGAGCAAGAATGGACTTTTAGTACTTTCCTTAATATTTTTTATCGTAGGGATGGTTTTGGGAATCATAAAAAAGCCGACACTCAATGCTGATGAATTTGCCAAAAGGGTAGAAAGTCATCTGCAAAAAATGGAGCAGGAGGTGGATGACTTGGTGAAAGAAAAGGTTATACTGGCTAAGTTAGCTAGGAAAATTCCTATCAGCAACAAGCAGTATGAAAAGCTAGGGATTTTTAGTAAGCCCTATACGATTAATATTTTCGAACAAGATTCCATTATCTTTTGGAATAATATTAATGTAGGAAACGATCTTAGTATTCATGAAATTGAATTAGGAAATGGTAAACTGATTCATTTGCCTAATGGAATGTTCTATATTAGGTGTGATAGCATCCTTAATTTAGGAGAAGTTATTACTGCTTTTCCTATTAAATATGAGTATAAGATTGAGACGATATATCTTAGGAATACTTTTGCTGTGGATATGTTTACTAAAAATACTTGGTATTCCACTATCCCAACAGAAAAGATCGATGTAGTATTGGAGGATGAAGGAAGTCCTGTCTATAATGTTAGTGGGGATCGAATATTTAACCTCAAAGCCAAGAGCCCTGTGAAAATGCCTTGGGTATCTTATGCTTTATTTACATTGTATTTGATATCCTTTATTTTTGGCGTCTTATGGTTAACACAATTGTCCAGAAATGTATCTAAAAATCATAAGCCTTGGATGGGCGTGCTTCTTTTAGGAGGAATGTTGTTTCTCATTAGATGGCTTATGCTTCATTTTGATGCAGTAGAAAGTTTCCAGGACGTACCTATGTTTTCTGTTCGATATTCCAGTAATCCTTTTGCAGATACAGTAGGGGATATGCTGACGAATACCTTACTTTCCGTATGGGTAGCAGTCTTTTTTTATAAAGAATTCAGAATAAATAATACAGCTCAACTAGGCTACAACAATAGACTTGTACTATCTGCGATATTGTATTCTACTATTATTGCAGGGATATTAGGCATTACCTATGTACTTAAAGATTTAGTATTAGAAACAGATATCCCTTTTGATTTTGAAAAAATAGGTGATTTAAGATGGAGTAGTCTTTTATCTATTGTAGGTATATTATTTTTAATGTTGATGCTGTTTCTCTTTACTTATAGAATATCATTGGTAATAAGGCAACTAGGACTTAATTTAATGGAGAGATTAGGTACATTAGGCATAGCCGTTGTGATTAGTTTTTTCTTAGTATATCTAGGAGGATTAGATTTAACAACCTTGATATTACTCCTCCTTTTTTCTATCATTTATACGATTTCCTTTGATTTATATGTAGAAAATGATTCTTCGAATCTTCTATGGATAGTTGCATGGTTAGTGATCTATTCTGCGTTTTCATCATCGTTCCTGTATAAGTATAATCAAATGAAGGAATGGGAAAAACGCATCCAGTATGCAGAATTCCTTACAGACGATAGAGATGAAGTTATGGAGGATAAAATTCAGTTTTTGGATAAGGAAATCAAGGCTGATGGAGAGATAGGTGCAAGTTTGTTAAATGAAATAGAATTCGAAAAAGTAGAGGAATTATTACTTAGGAATCATAGTGTAGATTTAAGATTTATAAGGTATCAACATCAATTGCATATTTTTGAAGAAGATACCCTAGGTAGGATGATTCCAGTAGAGGAAAGTGATATAAGTTTACTTCCCAGTTTTGAGAAGACAGATATTACATTGGAAAGTAATCTGAGGTTTATAAGGATGAAAAATGCCTTAGGAACCTACGTATTAAAGATAGAATACCCCCCCAATGATTTTAGGGTAAATACCATAATGCTTCTGGAATTCAATAGGGAAGTAGGCGAAAATACTAAAATATCTACTGAGCTATTCATTAATAAGGATTATATGGATATGCAAGGGCTATCCGAATATCAGTATGCGATATATCGCAATGATACACTTGTTTCTGAAGAGGGAGGGAATTATGCAAGTGATATATCAGAAATAGAAAATCTTCCTGGGAGAGGGAAATATAGGTTTGAAAAGAAAAATGGTAGAAGCCACCTTATATACCACGCTTGGAATGGTAATTTGACGATGATGGACATCGAATTGCCCAATTTTATCAATAAGGTAAGATCTCTGAATTCTTATCTATTTACGATAATGGTATTTGTTTTAGGTATTTTATTGATTATTAACACTTTGGTACAGGTGCTGCCATTTGGTTACGAACCACTCTTCGCTCCATTGCCCTCATTGAAGAATAAGATCCAAGTATCTGTAATTGCCATCATTATCCTTTCGTTCTTTGTTATAGGTGTCATTACGATTATTTTCTTTGAACGAAAAAATGATGAATATCACCAAGATAGATTAGGGCGTAAAGCCAGATCGATAAGGGGAGATACGGCAAGAGAAATAGAACAGAAAGAGATTGATGCTAATTCTCTATATAAGTTTAAGGAGATCGTAGATCCAGTTTCGGCTATACATAGGATGGATATCAATATTTATGATTTAGACGGTAGGTTAGTCGAATCATCAGGAAAGGATATTTATTCTAAGGGACTACTGGCTCCATTGATGAATGCCTCTGCTTTTCATAAGTTGATGACTACAGAACAGAATGAAGTCACTATGGATAAGGAGAATAGTGAGCAAATAGGGAATCTTGTTTATGATACGCAATATGAAAAACTAAGAGATCATGATGGTAATGTTATAGCTTATATAGG
>JBNMOV010000246.1:0-7467 GCA_051275765.1 Maribacter sp.
CATGATTCTGTAGGAATACTAGATAGCTATTTTCCTAATTGTCATTTCTTTACAGAGTTCGAACGTTTTGATCGCCACCTAGAAAAACTCAAACGCAAAGGGCAAAAAGTAGATTACATCAGTATCTGCTCGCCTAATTATTTGCATGATGCACATATTCGATATGGATTACGCTATGGAGCAGATGTTATCTGTGAAAAACCAATGGTACTCAACTCTTGGAATGTAGATGCCATTAAGGAGATAGAAGCAGAGTCAGATAATAAGATTAATAATATCCTCCAACTTCGCCTACATCCTAATATCATCGCCTTGAAAAACAAGATAGATAAAGGAGATACAAATAAAATCTATGATGTAGATTTGACGTATATTACGTCAAGAGGCAATTGGTATCACAATAGCTGGAAAGGCGATGCTTCAAAATCAGGAGGAATAGCGACTAATATAGGTATCCACTTTTTTGATATGTTGATTTGGATTTTTGGAGATGTAAAGGAAAATATCATTCATTATCACGAGAAAGAGAAAGCATCTGGACATCTGAAATTAGAAAAAGCCAATGTGAATTGGTTACTATCCATAGATTCTAGGATGCTTCCAGATACAGCTAAAAACAATAATCTGACGACCTTCCGTACTTTGACCATAGGAAACGAAACGATTGAATTCAGCAAAGGATTCACAGATTTGCATATAAAGAGTTACGAAGAGATTTTGGCAGGAAGAGGATTTGGAGTAGAGGAGAATAGAAAAGTGGTGGAGGTGGTTAGTAATCTGAGGCGAATAGACTATTGATGAGTGTCAAATTTAATAAATATCTAAGTATAAAGAGTATTTTATCTTTTAGTGGATTGAATTATCTTCAAGCGGGCTTTTCTTTCTTGGTTACATTTGTACTAGCAAGGGAATTAGGTAGATTACATTATGGATACATAGCACACGGATTAGTTTTTGCTAATACTGTAGCCGTTTTTATACAATTTGGTTTCGAAAAGACACTAGTAAGAGAACTAGTTCAATTGCCAAATACTAAGCGCACATTAATTGCTGCATCAGCAATTAAGTTTTTTCTAGGTCTGTTTACGATACTATCCCTTTTTATTTGGCTGAATTTTGTATCGAGTTTTGATGATTTACAAATTATCATCATTACGTTATTCATCCTAAGTGGATTTATATGGGGGATGAGTCCAAAGGCTTGGTTTGATTATAAAGGAAAAATCCATCTTAATGCTGTAATAGCTCTTCTTGATAGACTGCTATATGGAGGTATTTCTTTATTCCTTATTTTCAATATTGAAAGTATAGATGCAATCGTTGGAGTTGCTATCGTCTACTTATGCAGCAGACTTTTTTCTTCTTTCCTAGAATGGAGATATGTAGCTAAGAGTTCACCTTTTTCGTTTAATGACCTATTAGATGATATTAAAGGTTTAATAAAAGAAAATTCATGGGTTTGGTTAGCTGCTATAGGAAATCTAATGATGACACAACTTAATCAGTTGATGTTGGAAGATAAAATAGGTACTGGAGAATTGGCGGTTTATAGCTTTGCATTTCAGATTGTTATGTTGGTAAGACTCATTCAACGGCAGATTTTGCGATTATCTACACCATCTATTGCAGATGCTATTATCAATGATAGTAAATCGGAAATACAGAAAAAAATATTTAAATACTGTCTATTGGTCGTTGTGATTACAGCAGTAGTGGGTATTCCTGTTTATATTGGGGCACCTTATTTTATAGAGCATTTTGTGGGTGAGGATTTTCTACCTTCCATACCTGTTTTAAGAGTATTGCTAATCTGGATCGCCCTTTTTGGTGTAGCTGTTATTATCAATCAATTTTTATTGAGTTACAGATTAAATAAGGTGTTTTTTATAACTACTGTTACATTTGGGTTATTATCTATAGTATTAGCGAATATATTTATAGATAAATATCAAGCAGTAGGAGCTGCACTTTCATTATTAATCGCACATCTTGGTTCTATTCTAGTCCAATCCTTTTTTGTATTTCAAAAAATAAGAAAACATGAAAAAGTTACTTAGGAAAATATATAATAAGTGGCTAAGAAAAAAGCAAAAACTCCATCTACTCAAAGATTTGGGTAAACCTTGTTATATAGATACTTCTGCTACATTTAATTTTCATAAGAATATATCAATAGGTGCTTATTCTAGGATCGGAAAGGATTGTCATTTAGACGGAGAAGGGAGTATTAATATAGGAGAAGGGACAATATTTGCTCCAAGAGTAGTGATCCTAACGAGTTCACATAACTACAAGGATAGTAAACTACTGCCTTATGATGAAACGGATGCTAAAAGACCAGTTAATATAGGGAAAGGATGTTGGCTAG
The DNA here is from genome assembly GCA_051275765.1 of Maribacter sp. Taxonomy (GTDB): domain Bacteria; phylum Bacteroidota; class Bacteroidia; order Chitinophagales; family Saprospiraceae; genus JAHDCE01. The sequence goes on from JBNMOV010000246.1 coordinate 2,369, forward strand.
GTTGGGGAGCGATGATTGTTCCAGGAGTGACGATAGGAGATGGAGCAGTAGTGGCAATGGGAGCAGTAGTGACAAAAAATGTGCCTAATGGAACTATCGTAGGAGGTAATCCAGCGAAGGTTTTGAAAAATAGAACGAATAATATTGATATACTAATTAAAGAGAAATCATATTTCGTGAAGTATAAGATAGAGAAACAAGTTATTAGAGAGGGAAGGCAAACAGATTTGAGTAATAATTTATTAGAATGAAAAACGAAAACAAATCACCTTTCTTTATTTTTGGTACGAAACGTGGAGGAACAACTCTTCTGAGAGTTATGTTGAATGGTCATCCTAATTTGTGTATTCCTGCTGAGTCGCATTTTTTAATACCAATTTTTAAAAACTTTAAGAATTTTGATAAGGAAATATCTGAAAATGATTTGAATCAGATAAAGAATCATATTCTTCACGGAGGTAGATTTCATACATGGAAAACGAATGAAGATGAAATAAAAGAATTGTTTGCAGATACGAAAGGCAAGCATTTTAAATTGAGAGATATTGTATCAAGTGTATTTGAGTTAGAAAAATCTAAGTATAAAAAAGAAATATGGGGAGATAAAACACCAGAATATACACTATTTATTCCTCAAATAAACAAATTGTATCCTAAGCATTTAGCGATTGGTTTAATACGAGACGGAAGAGATGTATCCTTTTCGTTGAAAAATAGAGGCTGGGAAGGGTGGACGATTTATCAAAGAGCTAAGTATTGGAAAAAATGTATTAATAATATACATAATACACATAAGGAAAGACCAGATCACACGATTATTGTTAAGTATGAAAATCTTGTACAGAATACAGAAGAAATCATTAGTAGATTGTCATATTTTCTCCAAGTGAAATACATGAGTAGTATGCTAGATTATACTAACAGAGCATCTGACGATATTACAGAAACTGAAAAAGAGAAAGAAATTCATCATAAGCTATCCAGGAAGCCATCCCCTGAAAAGGATATATCTAAATGGAAGAGAGAACAAAAATCTATTGATATTTTATTATTTGAATCAGTAGCTCACAAGGAATTAACTAAAATGGGCTATGAAGTGGCTGTGTTTAATTATTCTAATCCTCTTCATTTCTTATTGAAAATATTTTATGGATTTTTTGGAGAATTTTTGATTATTCTTTATTCGTTATATCATAATGAACGGATGGCATTTTATAGTAAAAAAATTAAGTCTATTAGTTTTTTTAAGTGGTTAAGAACTAAGATTAGGAATGCCTGATAATTTACAGAAAGGTAAAGAATTAGATTACTATTTCATCTTGGTGCAAGGATTTATGTTCATCCCTTGCCTAATATGGATACCTAAGTTATTTATCGCCTATGTTTTATTTTTCATCTTGACATGGAGTGCTATATCATTTAGTAAGAAAATATACAAAGATAGTATAGCTACATTGATTATATTATTAGGGATTTATGTTACTTACTTTTTTCGTCCATTCGTATTGTACGAAAATCCTGACTTAGTAATGTTTCATGATGTAGAAGTTAACAATGACATTATTTTAGGCATATTACTAGGGGTAGTTTTAAAATCTTTTGTAATAATGTGTGGAGTGGTTATTACAGATATGCTTTTTATAAAAAGGCGGTATTTCAAAACGGTTGAATTACCCAATTTTATCCTCAGAACACTTCCTTTTTTATTAATAATAAGTACTTTTTTAATACTATTGAAACTATTTTTATTCTTTGCCTATGGTATAGGAATGAAAAGTGTAGAAATCACGCATCCCCTTGCCTTTTTATTGAGATTTATTCCTCAGGATTTATTTTATGCAGTAGCGATCCTATTCTTCTTTACCAGCTATAAAAAGGTAAACTTTATATATAAAGGGGGGATGATTACGATTACAATACTATTTAGTTTATCTGTTTTATTAACAGGTAGCAAGTCATTCTTATTGGCAATGGGTTTTGGTTATTTTGTCTTTTTTCTTTTTAAAAAGCAAAAAATGACCTTTAAACTATTCTCTGTTTTAATGTTTGCAAGTGTTGTTGGAGTTTCTCTAAGTTTTATTTTTGCACATGCCATAAAGGTAGCATCTTACCTAGGGATTAGTCCAGATATAGCTACAGTATTTAGTCTTGCATACACATACTCTAGTGAAATGGATGTTATTTCATTAATAGATATTGTTACAGGTAGACTCATAGGTCTTGATGGAGAACTAGTATTGAATACGATTAATCAATATCCTGAAAAGTACAATGTAAAAGAATTAAGGGAAATATTTTCAATGAAAGAAACTGCTCTGCGAGTAGTTAATGGCTGCATTCCTACAGCTAAAGTAACCAATTCTCCAAGTATGGGAGTTGGAGTGAGTTGGTATGTACATGGGTTTTCACGTGATTTTATATTTGCTGGGGCTATTGGGATTTTTAGTAGTTTGAAACTCACTTTTGGTAAATTCCTCTATTTAGGTCTGTTTTCATATGGCTTTTTACTTGGAAGTATTTATAAGATAATAGGAATGATTAGGGGAGAGACCTTAAAGTATATTTTACTATTCATATTTAGTTTGTTTATTGTGATTGTATCCATTTCAGGGAATTTTGATATTCAAATAATAACATTAGTGATGAAATTAGCGTTTTTAGTATTTTATGGTTTTTTACTTCTCGTACAAAGATTGATTGTAAAACCAAAATGGTAGATGTTCTAATTCGTATAATTGAGCTATACTTCAATACGAATAAAATTTTTTTTGAATCATGAAAATTCTCCTAATTACAGAAACCATTCCTTTTTCCCCTCGTAATGGAAGAGAATTGCCTACTGCAGAAATATTCGCTAAGCTATCCCAAAATGCTCATGTAGATATCTTGGTCGTGTCTAAAGATCATACGGATTTTGAAAAAAGAAAAAAAAATATCCCTGCTCACTTTGGCTTTTGTAAACAAATTGGTTTTACGAATAAAGGCTCAAAAGGAAAAAGAATTATACAAGAGATATTAGGAAATAAACCGAGTTATTTTTCTAAAATATTTAATATAAAAGAAATACAAAATGCAATAGGAGAAAAAACCTATGATTATTTATGGATTTCTCCTGCCGCTCTGTATACTTTTGTTCAGTGTTTGATTGATAATGATTATAGAATCTTTGATAAGGTTGCCATAGGAATGAATGACCTCAAAAGTGGAATGTATTATGACTCTATTCATGAAGCAATAGGTTTTCGAACATTACATTCTCCTTATTTTACTAGATTTTTTCGTTCATTCTTTATGAAAAAAGCAGAATGTAAGTTCTTGTCTCAAGTAGATTTTATACACGTACAAACCCAATCTGAAGCAAAGAAAACTAAAAAAATACTAAAAACAAGAGCAGCAGGAAACCCACTTATCTGTGTTGCACCAAATGGATATAAGAAAAATCTTATCGCCTGTAAATATAAAGGAAAAGATAGTGTCAATATTTTATATATGACTCAGCTTAATGAGGGACGAAAAATAGAATCTAAATGGTTCATCAATAATATATGGCCTTTGATACATAGAGAAATACCAGAAGCTAAAATACTTATTCCAGGAAAAATTCAAAATAAGGAAGATGTGTTTATTCAAAAATTAAAGAAAACTCCTGGCGTTGAATTATTAGGTTTTGTTGAAAATTTAGAAGAATTATTTGATAATGTTAGAATGGCAGTAGTACCAATTTTTCATGGAACTGGTCTGATTAATAGAATATTAGATAATCTCACCGCAGGAGTCCCTATGGTTTCTACTCCCAATGCTATAAGTACATTTGAATCGCTAGAGTCAGGAGAGCATATTCTTTCTGCCTCGTCAGCACGATTATTCGCAGATCAAGTCATTGCATTATATAGTGATCGTACATTGAGATTAGAATTATCAAATAAAGGAAGAGATTATGTTCTTTCCAACCATCCTGATTGGAATACATCTGGAGGTAGAATAGCAGATAAAATGGCATTAGTTTTAGAAAAAACACACAGTAGATTTTTAAAAGAATAATTTCAATCAATAATTTGTATTAATGTCTAATAGATCAATCATATTTTTAATTAGTTGTTGTTATCTATCTATACTCTCCTGTAAAACCAACAAAGACATAGATAATAAAGATATAGATTTTGAGAACATTAGAATGAAAGAAAAAGTTACAATTACAGACTACTTACCTCAAGATGCTACATTAGATGTAACAGAACAAATTCAAGAGGTCTTTAACCAAGTAAAAGAAAATTCCACGATAATATTTCCTGAACGTCCATACGTGATAAGTAAAGCGATGTTGCTATCTACAAAAGGAGTAACGCTAAAAGGAATAGGTAAACCAATTATTACATATAATAATGAAGGAGATGAATATGCCAAATATGGCACTAGAGCAGGAATGATAAATATTTATAATGATGAGATTACAGTCGAAAATTTAACATTAGATCAAAATTTTCGAGGAAGTGGAAAAATAGACGGAGATGTAGCTTCTATTGGAGGAATCCTAATAGGAGGAACGTACCTACGGAAGAAAAAAATAACAGAAGGTATTGTCATTCGAAACTGTACGATATATGATGCGTATGGTGATGCTATTTCTGTATTCTCAGCTACATCTAATAATATAAAAATAGAAAATAATCACATCATTACTAGTTATGTAGCAAGTAACTGGACAACAGCAGGTGTAAAAGGAGAACAAGCCATTAATGTAACAAGTGGTAAAGGCATACTGATAAGGAATAATATAATAGAAGGAGCTTTGGATGATGCTATTGCGATACATTTTAATGCAGAAAATGTGATGGTAGAAAAAAATAAAATAACAACTACTGGTGGTCGGATTTTTATGGCAGGTATTAATAATGGGGTAGTAAGGGATAATGAAATCGAATACATACAGGATGGAAGTGCAGCCATATTAATAGCATTCGATTTACATACCAAGCATATATCTACTAATAATGATATTCAAGTTTATAATAATAAAATATATGTGCAGGAAGGAGTCGTATTTAAACAAGGTATAAAGCTAGCAGGCTGTGGGGAGAATATAGAAGTAAGGAATAATT
>JBNMOV010000247.1:0-7359 GCA_051275765.1 Maribacter sp.
CTAATAAATTGAGCCAGAATGGGTAGTAATTTTTTCTTCTAAAGAATTCAAAAAATCGTTGCATAGCCGTAGCTACGGAACTATTTTTTGTGTTTTTTAGAAGGAAAAAGAATAAGCATAATGGCTCAGGTTATTGAATTCGTTTCACTAAGCATTTAATGCACGAATCTATAAAACAAAAAAAGGCCAGTTCCGAAGAACTGACCTCTAATCTTAAGGGCGAAAGGAAAAGGTAACCCCCCAATTGACCTACATCCTTTGCCCTTATCTTGTGGTTATTAACCCTTGGGATTAATAACATATTTCTGATTTGAATGGCTAATGTTTAAACATATAATCATCTACTAAGCTTTAGAAATTAATTTTTATCTTAATATCTAATCGTCTGTTATTAAAACGGTTTATGTAGCATTTATTTGAAATTTTTTGAAGTTACCTGAGGGAGTTATCTGAAGATTCCTTTTTTCGGATCTCGCAGTCATTATTTCATCAAATGTTTTTCTGAACACTCCGTAGTCTGTAGTCTTCAAAAATGATACCATTTCTACTGTGTTATTCATTCTGAGTAAAATTTCAAAGCACATTTCGTCTTTTTTGTATTGGAAACGTGTAATTAATCTTTTTATATCTTCTCCTTTTACTGTGTAGTTAGTCATTATGTATTTTATTCTTCTGATCATTTTAATACGTAGAATGAAATTATTGGTTACGGATTTGTCTAAATTTAATTATCCAAATACTATTCCTATTTCATCAATTCGATATGGATAATGCAATGATGATTCCATGATTTACCAACTTACTCAAAAAGTAACTAGCTAAGTGACGTTTATTTTAATTGTATGTTTAAAATATACATATGTATATATAAATATTTCTAAAGTGTTTTTTGCCCTATTGTCAGCTAAATCCGCCAGATTGGCATAAAAATAGACTCGGTACGGGATTTGATTCAATAGAATAGTACAAGTCAAACCAAGAAAAAAATAATAGAACATGCAAAAAGGTCATATATCCGTACAGACGGAAAACATTTTTCCAATTATCAAGCAATTTCTTTACTCTGATCAGGAAATATTCCTAAGAGAGCTCATATCTAATGCAGTAGATGCTACTACTAAAATCAATACATTAGCTTCTAAAGGTGAGTTTAAAGGAGAAGTAGGTGATACTACGATAGAGATACTACTAGATAAAGATGCCAAAACTCTTACTATAAGAGATAGAGGTATAGGTATGTCTGAAGAAGAGGTGGATAAATACCTAAATCAGGTAGCATTTTCTGGTGCTAAGGATTTTATGGAGAAGTATAAGGATGAATCAGGTATTATCGGCCATTTTGGGCTAGGTTTTTACTCTGCATTCATGGTAGCTGACAAAGTGGACTTTATAACTAAATCTTTTCAGGAAAATGAAGATGGAGTGACATGGAGTTGTGAAGGGAACCCTGAATATTCTTTAGAAAAGAATGAAAAGAATGATCGTGGAACAGATGTAGTTCTACATATCAGTGATGATGCAGACGAATATTTAGATAAAGGAAGAATACAAGAATTACTGAATAAGTATTGTAAATTCCTACCAGTAGAAATTCAGTTTGGTACAAGAACTGAGCAGATTCCTACAAGCCAAGAAGAGGATGCAGAAATGACAGAGGTAGAAGTACCTAATATTGTCAATAATCCGAATCCTATCTGGAAAAAGAAGACTAGCGAATTGACAGATGAAGATTACAAATCATTTTATAATGAATTGTACCCTTATTCACAGCCGCCATTATTCTGGATTCATTTGAACATAGATTTTCCTTTCCATTTGACAGGTATTCTGTACTTCCCTAAATTGACTGCCAACTTAGAAGTTCAAAAGAATAAAATTCAGCTTTATTCCAATCAAGTATTCATCACAGATGAAATCAAGGAAATCGTTCCAGAATTTTTGACACTATTACATGGTGTGATTGATTCCCCAGATATTCCTTTGAATGTATCTCGTTCATATTTGCAAGCAGATAAGAATGTAAAGAAAATCGGTTCTTACATTACTAAGAAGGTAGCTGATAAGATGCATGACATGTTCAAAAAAGAGCGTGAAGACTTTGAAGGTAAGTGGGATCAGATAGGGCAGTTAGTGAAATATGGTATGATCACAGATACCACTTTCGATAAGAAAGCTAAGAAGTTCGCTTTGTTGAAAAACTTAGATGCTAAGTACTTCACGATAGAGGAGTATGCAGAAAATATCAAGGAAACACAAACAGATAAGCATGATAAAGTCATTGCTATCTATACCAATTCTCCAAAAGAACATGATAGTTTCATCCAAGCAACAAAGGATGAAGGTTATGATGTACTATTGACAGATAGTGCGATTGATAATCACTTCATGCAGCATGTAGAGCAAGGTGGTACGATGACTTTCGTGAGAGTAGATTCTGAAACAGTGGATAATTTAGTTCAGAAAGATACAAAGAAAGAATCTGTATTAAGCGAAGAAGATCAGAAGTCAGTAGAGGAAGTATTCAAGAGCGAAATCTCTGATATGGGTGCATCTGTCAATGTGAAAGCATTATCTCCAGATGCATTTCCAGTGATGATCACGAAATCTGAATTCATGCGTAGAATGAAAGAAATGCAGGCTATGCAAGGAATGGGAGATTTCCCTGACCAATATAATGTAGTAGTAAATAGTAATCATCCGCTTATCGCAGAAAAGCTATTGAATGCAGATGCAGAAGAAAAGAGTAGATTAGCGAAGCACTTATATAATTTGGCTCTATTAAACCAAAATATGCTAAAAGGTACTGCTTTGACTAACTTCATCAAAAAGAGTGTGGAGTTTTTGAAGTAATACGAGTATAAATAATATTATATTAAAAGTGCTACCTTAGTTTTGGGGTAGCACTTTTTTTTGCAAAAACAAACCATTATGTACATTTACTACATCATCATATTCTTGCTCATTGTTACAGCATACACAGTCATGCAAGTCATTGTGAAGGTCATCCAACAACAAAAATGCCTGGACGATGATGATTTAAGAAAAGTCGTTACCACTGAAATAAGGCTTCAAAGTAATTATGATGCAGCCATCGCACATTTAGGTATTTGTAGAAAATGTCAAAAGCGATTAGATGAAATTAGTAGGGAGTAAACAAAAAACGCCCTACTCCAAAGGAATAGGACGCTCATCTTTATTCAAAAACTAACTAACCTCAAAACTATAATAAGTCACGCGACAGCCTCTCACTCCATTTCCTCATTTCCTTCGCTTCGACTCTTTTCAATATATTCTAATCATTAAACGTAGAAAACCCTCCAATAATTCATAATGAAATCCTAATAGAAGAAAATTAAATGTTATTTCTATAGTTCATAGGAGTTGTAATGTCTTTTTGAATCAAAAAATAGAGCGATCTTATATGTTTTGAGCGTTAAAAAACATATCGGATCTAGATTTATTGCCTACTTTTTCTGCAATGGAAAAAGTAAGAAGACAATAAAAATTCATTAAATTTAATCCTTGATAGGATTAAAACAAAGATTTATCACTTCTCATCCTTATCGCCAAAAAACAACCACTCATCGTCAAAGACCATCCAAAAATCTCTTTTTTTTAGACTTTCTTAACACTTAATCGAAATTCTGCTAGGTTTTGACGATGAAAATGGAACAGTACTTCAAAAAACTGCTATTTGTAGCCAAGAAATGAGTTAAAAAGAAATAGATATTCATTATCAATTATTTTGAATCATTACTTATATTCGTCATGCAAAACATAATACCATAAGTAGGCTATCCAAATCTACTTAAAAAAACAACTATCGTATTATAATTTATTGGTAAACAGTTGATTAGGCTTTATCTGATTTGAGAATTAATTCTCATCAGATAAGCCTGAGGGACGGAATTAAATCTGAATCCTATGTTAGAATTATTAAACGAAGCGGTCAACCCAGCGAACTTGGTCTATACCATCCTTTTAGGATTGGCCATATTATATGCCTTGTCTGTTATCATAGGATTCGCAGGTATGGATGCGATTGATTTTGATATAGACATTGATGCAGATGTAGACGTGGATGTGGATACAGATGTGAATGGAGGAGGTTTATTTATACAAATGCTTTCCTTCTTTAATTTAGGAAAGGTTCCTTTTATGATTATATATTCTATTACTACTTTGAGTATGTGGACTATAGGGATGATTTTTAATTATTCAATAGGTAATGAAGACATAATACTAACCTTAGCAACTTTTATCCCTGTATTATTTGTCAGTTTAATTATCACAAAATTAATCACTACTCCTTTAGTCCCAGTATTTAAAAGTATGAATGAAGGAGTAGAAGCAGTAGATTATATAGGATTGGAAGGGACATTATTACTATCTATTTCTAGTTCTGAGAAAAGCCAGGCAGAAATATCTATAAATGGAGATATTCACAAAATAAGTGTTTCACTTAATCCAGAAGATAATTCAAATCTAGCTAAAGGAACACCTATATACATAACAGGTATTTCAGAAGATAAGTCGTTTTATTGGATATCTAAAAATGACATTATCTAAATTTTAATAAAGATTAAATTAATTAGTAAACCCTATAAATTTAAAAGTAATGGACATAACATTGATTGTTGTTTCAGCATTATGCATCTTTCTTTTCTTAGGAATAGCATATGCTATACTATGGGCTCTTTTTTATAAAAAAGTTCCTCAAGGAACGGCGATGGTAAGAACAGGAAGAGGAGGAACTTTAGTCGAATATGATAGTGGAATGTCTGTTGTCCCAATCATTCACATGATGGAGACGATGGATATATCAGTAAAGACGATTGAGATTGCACGTTTGAAAGAAGATGGTTTGATTTGTATGGATAATATTCGTGCAGACATTAAAGTAGTATTTTTTATTCGAGTGAATAAAGAGGCTAAAGCTATTAAAAATGTCGCTCAAACTATCGGATGTAAGAGAGCATCAGATCCTGCTACATTAAGAACTTTATTTGAAGCCAAGTTTTCAGAGGCATTGAAAACAGTAGGTAAGCAAATGGAATTTGAACAATTATATGATTCTAGAGATGATTTTAAACAAAAGATTCTTGAGTCTATAGGAAAGGATTTGAACGGCTATGTTTTAGATGATTGTGCCATTGATTACTTAGAGCAAACGCCTATAGAATATTTAAGTGATAATAATATCTTAGATGGAGAAGGTATTAAAAAAATCACTGAATTAACTGCTAAGCAAAGGGTAAAGGCAAACTTCATCAGAAGAGAAGAGGAAAAAACCTTGAGAGAGCAAGATGTAGAAGCTCGTGAAGCGATTTTGGAATACGATCGTCAATTGGCGGAGAAGGAAGAAAGACAAAGAAGAGAAATTGCTAATATCCATGCACGTGAAGAAGCTGAAATTCAGAAAGTAAACGAAGAAGAGCGTTTGAGGTCAGAATTGGTACGCATCAAGACGCAGGAAGAATTGGATATCGCAGAGGAGAATAAATTGCGTCAAGTCATCGTAGCAGAGAAGAACAAGGAGAGAACGGAAGTAGTAGAAACTGAACGTGTAGACAAAGACCGTTTATTGGAGCAAACTGAAAAAGATAAAATCGTAACCTTGGCTCAAATCGAGAAAACTCGTGCAGTAGAAGAAGAAAAGAAGAACATCCAAGATGTGATTCGTGAGCGTATCATGGTAGAAAAGAAAGTGGTAGAAGAAGAGGAGAAAATCAAGGATACAAGAGCGATAGCAGAAGCGGATAGAAGTAAGAATGTAGCGATTATCAATGCACAGGAAATTGGTGAATCTATCAAAATTGAAAAGGAAGCTGAAGCTCAAGCAGATAAAATATCTGCCGAAATCAATGCTCAGAAGTTATTGATAGATGCAGAAGCAGCGATGAAAGCATCAGAAAAAGATGCTGAATCCAGAAAAATTATTGCAGAAGCGAAAGCAGCAGAAGAAGCGACTCTTGGTTTATCCGAAGCTCAGGTTATCGAAGCTAAAGCTAAGGCACATGAAATGGAAGGATTGACAGAAGCTAAGGTAATGGAGCAAAAAGCCATTGCTGAAGCGAAAGGAATCGAAGCTAAGACGATTGCCATAGAAAAGCAAGGGTTAGCAGAAGCTAGAGTCATCGAAGAGCAAGGAATGGCAGAAGCGAAAGTGATGCAACAAAAAGCGATTTCCGAAGCTAGAGGCGTAGAAGAGAAAGCGATGGCGATGAAGAAGTTGGATGGTGTAGGTAGAGAGCACGAAGAGTTCAAGTTGAGATTAGCGAAGGAACAAGCAGTAGAATTAGCTGAAATCGATATCCAAAGATCTATCGCAGACGCTCAGGCATTAGCATTGGCAGAAGCATTCAAATCAGCGAACATTGATATCGTAGGAGGCGAAGAAACCTTCATCAATAATATCATGAAAGCCATCGGTAATGGTAAGGCAGTAGATAGATTGATTAATAATAGCGAGACATTGTCTAGCGTAAAATCCAATTTGTTAGGTGGTGGAAACTTGATAGATAAAGTAAAAACTTTGACTTCATCAGCAGGTTTCGGAACAGACGATATCAAGAACTTGACAATGGCAGCCTTGATGTTGAAATTGCGTGAAAACGCATCCGATTCAGACAAAGGAATGATTTCCGATTTAATGGAAATGGTTCAAACGGTAGGAATAGGAGCAGTAAAGGCTGGTAATTTGTTGAAGTAAAATTATGAATGCAGTGGAAGCCGAGGTCGCTAGTTCGAGGTTGCACCTCGGACTTCTACTGCATTTAATTTTAATCACTAAAATAAAAAATAAAGCACAATTTAAAAAAGAATAAATAAGGTTCGTAATTACTAAAATAAAACGGAGGAAGAAGTCCGAGGTGCAACCTCGAACTAGCGAAAGTGGATTTGTTAATTTAAAATAATTCATCATGGGATTTGGCAGCGGTTTTACACAAAGTATGATAAACCGAAGCAAGGATAATGCAAGATTTAGAAAAAAGAGAGCACGTTTCCATGATTCCTATTATGATTTTCCAAAAGGAAAAATAAATATTAGAAATCAAACCAAAATTGAATTAACAGAAGAAGAAAGATTGTATTTGGAATGGAAATGTAAAGATGATTTAAGAGCATTGAAATTGCAAAATAAAATGGTAGGAATAATCACTCCTGTTTTAATTATTTTTGTAATGTCATTGATTATTTTTTGGATAATGAATTAAATAACTATGGGCTACTGGGAATCAAGTTTACATAAATCATTAAGGAGTAGAAATGATAATTCAACGAGAAGCAGAGCCAAAGATAATTATACTCAAAATTTCTTAAAAGGAGGAATTAAAGAAAATTGTCTGAATGAAAATC
>JBNMOV010000248.1:0-7334 GCA_051275765.1 Maribacter sp.
TCTAACTTGCCTTTTTGTTTGCTAACTTCGTTGAAAATACTCGCCATAGCTACGGCTATGTCTGCATTTTTCGCCTTATTAGCAAGCAAAAATCCTGCGTTATAAGTGGTAGCGTTTATTTATTTCTCATCCCTAAGTAACCGTTCAAATTAATTAATAATAAATAGCTTGTCCTTTTTCTACTATGCTGCGTTTTTTGACCTTGCATAGCAAAAAAATCCTACACTATTTTATTATCATTATTTTGAGCTCTGACTTACCAAGCAACAATAATACTTGAATTTTAAATGCCATGTTGCGAATAACACGTAGAAATTGTTTAAAAATTACTCATTTTGTTGCAAAGGTGCCTTTTGAAAGAATACTTCGTTTCAAAAATGCTCATTACGCTAAGGCAGAACTATTCACGATGCTCTATTTTGGGAGTTCATGAATCTTCTATTTCCGCTTTTTCTGCCTCCTCTTCTTTCATAATTCAACTTTTCGCTTAAAACCGTAGTTTTTAAACAACTTCCTTATTTCTTGCAAAAATAAGAAATAAAGACAATATGTACTGAAAATTGGAAACTAGAAATTAAGACAGAGATTGATACTCATTCCTAATTTCTAGTTTTTTAAAATAAAGAAGGGACAATCCCTCACCAAGAACTGTCCCAAATACGGTATGAAACGCATTTATTTATATCTTATTACAAACAATTACCATGCCTAAAATACTTAATATCAAGTGCTATACACTAGGTCATTCCTAAAAATATGGCTCATCGTCAAAACTACCCAAGGCTTGAATCCTTGATGTCTACTTGCTCCGCCCAGATTCTTTAACGCTTGGTATATCGTTTCCAAATATAGTTTGTGTGCCTCCTCTTGGCTAGGTGCTAACTTAGCTGCCATGGTTTGTAAAATTATGGCATGTTCATTTAGTTGCTTGAAAAAATCTTCTCGTGTCATCATGGCTTTATTGCTTTTGGTAATTGAATATCAATATTCAAAATTGTTATCTCTATAACGTATATAGATGCGAAAGTCACATAATGTGATGCATCGTTAGGATTTATTTAACAAACATTAAGACTTTGTTGATATGTCTACGAGTGACATATTATATTGTAAATTTAAAAAAGGAGATAATTATTACTTGGAGATTAGTATTCATTAGAACAAACATAATACTAGTGTTTTAGCTTTCAAAATGATTTACTCTAATATGATTTGTCTTTATGAATTCCAAAAGTCATTAACACTTTTATTCCACACTCATCAAAACTTTTTACCTTTGAACATTATTATTAAAGTATCCCATCGTCCCATCTTTTAGTGAAACTAAAACGGACTTCTGGTGGGAGGTATTTTTAAATTAAAAATCATCCATCATCCATGAGGACATCCAAATTATTTTTAACGCTAACGGGCGTATTATTTAGTGCCGTTACGCTATTAGGGCAGATAAATCCTAAAAACGTCACTATAATCAGGGATAATTTTGGAATTCCTCATATCTATGGAAAATCGGATGCAGACATGACCTATGGATTGATATGGGCAGCCTGTGAAGATGATTTTACATCCATACAAGAAGGCATCCTTGCTTCCAAAGGTTTATTATCTAGAGTAAAGGGAAAAGATGGAGCGATAAGAGATGTATTGGCACATGTTTTACAAGCTCAAGATAAAAGTGAAGAATTACTGGCGAGTACCACGCTCACGCCAGAATTTGCAAAATTGATTCAAGCTTATGAACAAGCTATCAACACTTATGCAGCAAAGTATCCTAAGCAAGTACTTTTAAAAAACGTATTTCCTGTAAGCAAAGCCGATATCGTGGCTTCACAGATTGTAGGTGTATCTCTTATTTCCAATGTTCATATAGATATTGTACATGCGATTACTAATACTTTGCAATTCCATGAGATTCCGCAATCCGCAGGTTCTAATGCCTTTGCCATCAATGGTAATAAATCCGCAGATGAATCAACGATGCTTTGTTTGAATTCTCACCAGCCGCTAGAAGGACCTTATGCTTGGTACGAAGCACATATTAATAGTGAAGAAAGTGGTATCAATATGTATGGTGCAACTTTCGCAGGAGGAATGAGTTTGTTTATTGGTGCTAATCAAAATTTAGGCTGGAGCCATACCGTCAATTTTCCAGATCATACAGATACCTATAAGTTAAAAATGCATCCTAAAGAAAAATTACAATACGAATTGGATGGAAAATGGGAAACACTAGAGGAATATCCTATTAAAATGAAAGTGAAGGTAGGATTTATAAAATTGCCTATCAAAAAGAAATTCTATAAGAGTAAGCATGGAACGGTCATTAAAAATAAAAGCGGTTATTATGCAATTCGTAATAGAGCTAACATGGATATTCGTGCTTCAGAGCAATGGTTCATGATGTGTAAGGCGAAGAATATGGAGGAATTCAAAGCAGCTATAGATTTACAATACATTCCTGCATTAAACACTATTTATGCAGATAAAGAAGGAAATATTTTCCAAATCAGTTCTGGTAGTTTTCCTTACAGAGATAAAAGATTTGATTGGAAAAAAGTATTACCAGGAAATAATAGTGCTTTGATTTGGGATGAAAAAGAAAAGCATCCTACTTCTGATTTACCACAAATTACTAACCCTTATTCTGGTTACATCTATAATACGAATAATCCTCCTTTCAACTGTACATCTGAAGAATACAGCCTTGATCCACAAGATTACGATCCTACTTTTGGTTTCCAAACCAAGGAAAACAACAGAGGAATCCGTACTCGTTACCTCATGGAACAAAACGACAAGCTGGATTATCAAGCATTCAAAGACATCAAGTATGATAATTATTACCATACACCTACCTATTCCAGTGGATTGCAAAATATAGAGCAGATTTTCCATTTGGATACGTTGAAATATCCAGACTTGACGGAGTCTATAAAATTGCTCAGTTCATGGGATAGGAAAACGGATCCAGATAGAAAAGTAGGTGTTTTTTCTTTGACTATATTATCTATTTTAGAAGAATTATTCGGAAAAGGACAGCTTCCTGGTGAAAATACATTGGATGAAGCCATCCTTGTGAAGCACTTGAAAAAATCGCAGAAAAAACTAAAAAAGCACTTCAAAAGAATAGATGTAACGCTAGGAGAAGTACAACGATTAGAAAGAGGAAAAAAAGATTATCCTGTAGGTGGAATGCCAGATGTAATGGCAGCCATGAATTTCCAAAAAGGAAAAAAAGGAAGATTGACAGCTTATCTAGGAGATGCGTTTTTCATGTTCGTTACTTGGAAAGATGATGGGACTGTAATGATGGAAGCCATCAATGCTTTTGGTGCATCAGCGAATGCAGATAGTCAACACTTCGATGATCAGGTAGATATGTATTTGAAGCATCAATTAAGAGAGGTGTATTTGGATAAGGAGAATGTGATGAAGGAGGTAGAACGAGAGTATCATCCAGGGGAGTAGTTTTATTATGTAGATTATACTTATCAACAAAATTGAGTTCGTATGAAAAAACAGCTGATAAAAGTCAGCTCATTACTATTGCTTTTTGTAACTCTAAATAGTTGTAGTTTCAACAAGATTTACAAATTAAAAAAGCAGGGTGAGTTTACTAAAGTTAATTTCCTGGAAGAGATCAATTTTAGATATTCCAATAATTTAATCTTAGTGGACATCCAGATAGAGGATCGTTTTTATACCTGTATTTTAGATACAGGAGCAGGAGTAAGTATATTCGACAGTAAATTATTTGATGAAATTTCACATAAGGAAGTAGCAAATAGTAATGTTTCTGGAGCTGCTGGAATTAGAAGTAATTTCAAATTCTTAGAAATACCAAAAGTAAATATTGGCAGCTTAGCATTCTTTTCTTTAGTTGCTATTTCTGCTGATTTATCCCCAATTGCTCGCAGACTCAAGTGTGATGAAACCATTCATGGAATTATAGGGAGCAATATGATGCGAAAGGCAAAATGGAGAATCGATTATCAACAACAAAAAGTATGGATTAGTGATAAATTATCTTCATTCGATGATTTGGAAAATGATATAATAATTAAGCTTGACTGTGGAAAAGTGGGTAGTACATATATCGATACATCATTGGATGGAATCCAAGGCCAATATACATTTGATACGGGTAAATCTTCGGGTATTCAATCTAATATTAAAACATTTAATAAATTACTAGAGCTAAATAAAAATCTTGAATATACGCAATCTAAAGGAGCGATAGGGATTACACTAAATGGTATTCAATATGGGACGACCAATTATACATTAATCAACGAAATGAACATTGGAGGGATCGTTTTGAACAATTAAATTATTGAGATTGAAGAGAATAAAAATGCTAGCACGCTTATAGGCAATGGAATTTGGAAAAACTACAGAGTAACCATTGATTGGGATAATTGTGATTTATATCTTAGTCCAAATCAAGAAATTAAAAGTGATTCTTTGTATAAATTTGAATATGCGATCTCTGGTAATGAATCTGGAGATGGTCTTAAATTAACGAGTCAATGGTTACAACATTCATCAAACTTAAATATTAGCTCAGATAATGAAATAACTGATATTGAGGGAGTTAAAGTATCGGATTTAAGTCATGAGGAATATTGTGATTTTTTAAAAAATAAACTTCCACTTTACAAAAAACAAGATACCATTTCTATGGTTTTGTTGAATGATGGGAAAGATGAAAAAATCACGCTTAATAATAAGAAATTATTACCCAAATAAATAACGATATATCGTTCTATACTGAGAATTAATTGGTTTTCGGATTGTTAAAAATTCATAGCTTCTGAAAATCAAGCAATTGCTACTAACGTTGGTCTGTAAAGCGAATACCGCTAAGTATAAAATAGCTTTACAACTTGTTCTATTTTTTAGAAATCATTTTTCCAACGTTCAACGTAGTATTGTGTAGTTTACAATTACGAAGACAGTGGATATTTCTTAAAATCCCTAATGAACACTAGGATAAGTTAACTGTTTTTTTGAATTATATATCTCGTTCGCTTTTTTATCTTTTTAGACTAGAAAAAGGAAATAAAACGCGATCGCTGCTCGTTTCAAGTTCTGCGAACAGATCTTAGTTGTAAGCTAATTGACGCTTTTGCTATTGTTTATCAAAACACTACATATTACAAAAAGAACAAAGTGTCGATTTTACGTTCTCTCTATTATAGAGGAATATTATTTCAAATTTAAACCTGCTCCAAATACAATTTTGCTTATATTCGGAGTCAATCTAATAACCTAAAAATGCTATGCTAATGAAATACTTGAAATTTAATCTTTATTGTCATGACCCTAACGCTTTTACAATGTAAGAATAGCACTGATGATACTGTTCCTGTAAACATATCTATATTAGATTTCTCTATAGATGAAGGGAATTGCTATACGAGTTTGACTATTCAATTACAATTAGATGCCGCCGCAGAACAACAGATAACTGCTAATATCAGCACCAATGATAGCACAGCAGAATCGAATAAGGATTATATTTCAATTGATAATCAATCTGTAGTATTTACAGTAGGAGAGACAGAAAAAACTTATGAAATAACTATTGCTGGAGATTTAATGTTAGAGGATGACGAAAACTTCGAAGTAACTATCGTAAGTGTTGAAGGTCCAGCAATTATCGATAAAGCTACTGCCACAGTAGATATTATTAATGATGATGTTGCGGGAATTCAAGAGGTTGAAATGTCTCCAGTACTTGACTGGAGTGCCATTGCAAATTTACCCACATGGAGCGAAGCTCCTTATCACATCTTACAAAAATACGATGTTTTTGAATTTACATATCGTGGCTCAATTGATGCTAAAGGTAAGGGTAAAATAGCCATGTATTTTGTTGAATATGTGGATTAGTCATAATAAAATTGTTTAAAATTGATGATTTTATAACGCTGTGGTAATTATTTGTAATCAACATCATTCTAGGCAAAAATCTTGTAAAAATCTCTACTCTTCCCCCTTTTTCGTATCAAGTACAATACTTAACAAAATTTTAAGACCCCCTTCGGAATAGATCCAAAATAAAATCTGTCAAATTTAGTTCTACTATCACTAAAAGGTAATAAGGCTCGCTAAACGCCACAATCTTATTTCATTAATACTATAAATTTTCACAGCCTATAGATTACACACATACACCTGTTTGAATATCTGAATATTTTTTAATGGAGCGTTTCTTGAATCCGCTCGCAGCAAATCAAAGAATTATGAAAAGATGGGTGTCAGTTATAGGTGTGGTGGTGATGGCTGTTCAGCTTCATGCGCAATGTCTAACCGGAGATTGCAGATACGGTTACGGAAAGAAAAAATACAAGAGTGGCGCGGTTTATTCTGGTCAGTTTCTTGATGGTCAAATCCAAGGAGATGGAAAAATAAGATATAGTGACGGAAGTACCTATATGGGACAATGGAATAAAAACGAAAGGGACGGAAAAGGAAAGATGACGTTCAAGAACGGCGATCTATACAAAGGTCAGTTCAAGAGAAATACCCTACAAGGAAGTGGTCTAATGGAATACTCTAATGGAGATCGCTATGATGGTGTATTCAGAGGAGGAAAGAAAAATGGATCTGGTGTATATGTTTATCATAATGGTGATTATTTCAAAGGTTACTTCAGAGAAGATTTACGTCATGGACAAGGTACGATGACTTACAAAGGTGGTTCTAACTATGTAGGCAACTGGAAAAATGACAACAAAAATGGCGTTGGTACATATACAGACGAAAACGGTTTTATATATGAAGGCAACTGGGCAAATGGAGAATTCGACGATCCTAATGCTAGCGAAGAAGTCATCGCTGATAATAATAGTAATACTGCTAACACCTCTGCCACTTCCACTACGAATAGCGAATTTGAAAGCAAAAGTCTTCCTAATTGCAATACAGACTATTGTGATAATAACGAAGGTATCTACATGTATTCTGATGGTTCAAAATATATTGGTACGCACAAAAAAGGTAAGCCAGAAGGACAAGGAACAATCTACTATATCAATGGTGACAAATATACTGGTGGCTGGGAAAAGCACGCTCCTCACGGCAAAGGTTTCATGACTTATCGTGATGGCAGAACCATCGCCGCTGAATGGAGTTATGGTTCTCCTACAAGAGTATTAGATTCTGATGAAGGTATCGTGGATGAGCATATAGAAGTAGATAAAAGTAGTGAAGTAAAAGTATGGGCAGTTATCGTAGGTGTAGGCAGGTATCAACATATGCAAACCCTAAAATATACAGATGATGATGCATATAGAATGTATGCTTTCCTAAAGAGTCCAGAAGGTGGA
>JBNMOV010000249.1:0-7270 GCA_051275765.1 Maribacter sp.
CTTCTTTTGAAATTTGGACATCGTTATTTTTCTCCACCGTAGCTAAGGCTACGCTGTCAAAAAAATGCCTCGCCATATTCCAAAATAATCTCATCAAAATATTAAACAACTTACTTTACAGTGTACTTAGTAGCAATTGCTTGATTTTCAGAAGCTATGAATTTTTAACAATCCGAAAACCAATTAATTTTCAGTATATTTTCAATTATCATTTTATTTTTTAATTGCAATGCTAAAAAGAAAAAAAGCGATTTTTTCTTGAATTATTTGAAGGAAAGTAAATTAATAGAAAACGCTTATCATGACGAAAAATATATCGCTGATTCATTACAATATACTCAAGTTGAATATTTTCAAGATTCTATATTAATTAAAGAATTTAAATATGGATATGTTCGATATGAATTATATAAAAAAAACGCATTATTTAGTAATACTATTTATTACATAAGAATTGTATATCCTCCTATTTTACCTCATTCTGGATACCTTATTTTATTTGATAAAAATGGAAAATATTTATCTAAAAAAGAAGTCTCTGGAAAATATCATTTAGATATTGAGTTTAATGCTATAAATGGATATTCTAAAATATTTTTAATGGTCAATTATGGCGATGGTGGAGCAGGTACATTTCATGATCTGATAAATATAAATACCGTCGTCAATAATAAAATAATCTCCCTCTATAAATATCATAATAAATACGAAGGTTGGTATGATGAATCTCGTGTAGTAAAAGATTCTTTAATTTATTTTTCTTATCAATCCAAGTTAAATCAAGTCATGCTAATCAATCAAATTATAAAAGGGAATGAATTAAATGATGATTTTGAAGTAACAGAACAATATCAAGACACTTCCATTATTAACGCTAATATCCTACTAATCAAGCAATGAATAAATTTCCACAAATCCACTCCCCTCGCCTATTATTGCGACAAATAACACAGGAAGATATTACACATATTTTCAAAGGACTTTCACATATAGATGTTATCAAACACTATGGCATAAATTTCAAAACACTAGAAGCTACGCAGGAACAAATGGATTGGTTCGCTGATTTAGAGCTGAATAAAAAAGGACTTTGGTGGGCAATTTGTTCTAGTGATAATACTAAATTTTATGGTGCTGGAGGTTTTTGTGATTGGAATCATGAAGAACAAAAAGCAGAAGTAGGATTTTGGTTATTACCAGATTCTTGGAGCAAAGGATTCATGTCTGAAGCTATGCCATTGATTTGCAATTATGCCCTTGAATATATGAATATCAAACGAATAGAAGGCTTCGTAGAAACGGATAATTTTAATTGTAAAAAGGCCATAGATAAATTAGGTTTTACATTAGAAAAAACGATGAAGGATTGTGAAGAGAAAAATGGGAAATTGATTTCTGTGGATGTTTATGTGAGGACGGATATTTATTTATTCACCATACCCGCCACTAATATTTTACCATCCAAATGAATATTATAAATATAATTACCTACACTCCAATTAGACGAATTAATTTCTAATATTTCAGCTGAATTAATTGCCTTTTGTACCATCAATTTTCCTTCTACAGAATAAATACTAAAAAATGCAGCATTAATTTCTTCACTCGAATATTTTACTTGGAATTTATCTTGTATAGGATTAGGAAATAATTCAAAAGCTATTGATTCAATTAAATTATTATTACTGGTATTGATTTGGCAATCATTAGTATCTCCTATCATATTGTCATCCATCCAGTCTAGTCGAACTTGGACATAATTCTTTAAAAAATTAATTTCTGCTTCATAGGTTTCTCCTATAAAATCATTCGGCCAGACATACTCTCCCAAAATAGGAAAAGCTTGAAAATTACGTTCTTGTGCATCAGATAACAAATCCTCTAAACCATCAATATAGTCCATGATCGTTTCTGTTTGATACACCGTTTCTCGCAATTCCACCCACCTACAATGAATCGAATCTTGAACAGCAGGAATTGTTATCCCTCTACTTACCCAAACCGCCACAGTAGTACAGGAATGTATCCATGAATTAGGGTTAGGATCGCAGGCATAATCCCAATTACCATAAGCCAAATTAAAATCCCAGATAGGGCCTATATGCAATTTACCACCATTGCTATCCTTCTTTTTATGCAAATAAAAACTCAACTTAAAAGCATCGATATGCTTTGCCAATTCATTCACTAAAAAATAATCTACAAACGATCCAATATCCACATAATTACCAAAGGCCTCTGGATAATTAGGACTCGACATCGCTTCTTCGAAATCATTAATATGATTTTCTATATAGTTTCTTTGGACAGGAAGAATCTCATCGTACTTAGGATCTTCTACTACATAAAAGTAAGGATAAACTCCATTTTCAGAGAACCATCCTTCATTCTCAATATCCTCATTATCCCTATCTATTTGTAATAAATAACCGCCAGTGAGTTCATCACCTTCCAGATCTACGTCTGTTACTTTCGCTATCTCCACTCTATTCACATCTCTTTTTATTTTTTCTACTAGAAGATATACACCTCTATATTCATTATTCAACATCAATTCGCAAAATCGAGTTCGAGGAGCATAACGTCCCGTCCAAGAGCCCAATTCATAAGTCAATGCATTCCGTATCAAACTTTTATCTGAGTATGGACCATGCAAAACCCAATCATTTTCTACTGGCATTCCTAGAAGTGATACATTATTATTCGCACCTGTTTCGTCCTGTGTTTCTATTCGATATCCCTTCTTTTCGAAATTTTGGGAAGAAGCACCTCGTATTTCTATTGAAATTTGTCCATCGTAATCATTAAAAGGATCAGAGAGATTATTGATATCATTATTATCAATAATTCCCATCTGTGCAGTGACGCTAGGTTCGTTTTGGATAAGTTCATTAGAATTAATGACGATGATAGGTAGATTGGAAAAGGAAAAATCAAAAACATTTTCGAACCAGTCAGGCGTAGCACCATAATTATTGGAAGTATTACTAATCCCTACTGAAAGGAAAAATCGTCCAGATAAATCAGATGAATTCGCACTATAATTCAATAAATGTATCGCCAATGTATTCGCTCCTTCATTGAGCAAATTGATTTGATTATCTAAAAAAAATCGCTCTGGTATACCGCCTTCATACAATACCGCTTCATGATAATCATCTGGTTGATCATCATAAGCTGGAGGAATATTCTCTGTACCAATATTTCCTCTGGCAATTTCTACTCCATTCAAATATGCTACGAAAGCATCATCATAATCAGCATCCAAAATCAATTTGGTAATATCTGTCAGTTCCACCACATCAAAATCATGGCGAATATACACGCCAAAAGATGCAGGAAGAACAGTATTATCATCATTATCCGCATAACCAAATCCGCCTTGTCCAGTAGTCCAGCTATTATCATTAAAAGCTGGCTGCATCCAGTTATTTGGAGGTTCACTATCCGCTATTCTATAACTCCAAACATCATCATCATAAACTATTGTTTCATAATGATCTACTTGTGCAGAAAGTAAGTACACATTAAATAAACTGAGTAATAGAATTAAAAGATTCCTATTAAGTAATTGATGATACATAATGCTAATTTTATAACGAAAGATACGAAAAGGACGGCAAAACATTTCACTTTTAAATAATACTTATACGCATAATTATTGTTAAGTAGTTGGACAAATACAAATAGCTTGGTACTCATTTTTTTTTACTAGAGGAACTTTTTGCAATGTGATTTTGTGATATTAAATGAAAGATAATACTATTCACTTCTACAGTACCTCAGATCCTTTTGGCGAATTTTCTAATTTTGCTCCCTACTCTATTCGACTAAAAGGTAAAATATGGCCAACATCTGAGCATTATTTTCAAGCATAAAAATTCAAAGGAACACCTTACGAAAACAAAATCCGTAAAACGACTAATCCTATAATGCCTGCAAAATGGGACGCAGTAGAAAAGTAAAATTACGTCCAGATTGGGAAAAGGTAAAAGGTGCTAAGAAAAAATACGAGTTTTAGACTTAAAAAACATAACCATTTTTGAACAAGATGCTAGTGGACTAACTCATAAATTTCGATACGCCCAAGATTTGTACTTATGAGTTAGTACACTAGTACAGTTCCTCTTGAAAATAACTCCATTGATTTAATTACTTCCAATTTAGGTATCAATAATTTTGAGCAAAAAGAAATCGTATTAAAGGAATATTTCAGAGTATTAAAAAAAGGAGGTAATTTATCCATCGCCACTAATTCAATGGAAACTTTTAAAGAATTATTCGATGTTTTTGCAGCAGTCATTCAAGAAGAAAAAATAAATGTCCAGCCTAATTTATTCACCAAGCATAGAGGAACTAAAGACAGCATTACCGACGAAATAGAAACCATTGGATTTAATTGTTCTAAAATTGTTTCTAGTCAGACGAATATGCGTTTTTCCAATGCTGTGCCAGTATTGGAAAAACGCTTGATTAGAATAAGTTTTATGGCTTCTTGAAAAGATATTATTCCTGAGAAAAATCAGAAAATATTTTTTGAGAAAGTGTTATTTAAAATTAATGAGGTTATTCAGAAGGAAGGGAAATTTAGGATGGGTATTCCTGTTTTGTATTTGGAGTTTCACCCCTAAATCTCTTATACCAATTTAAATTTATAAAGTCGCATTGGATTTACTTAAGAATTTAAGTGGGTACTAGGCAAAAAACGCAGGCACAGACGTAGCTATGGCGAGTATTTTTAACGACGTAATCGCTTAAATTCTTGGAATTATATGCGACATTTATGACTTAAATTGGTATTAAAGAGGATTTATTTTTCTGTAATAAAAAAGTCTTATGTTCAGCAAAGCTAAACATAAGACTTTAAAGTCCCCTTTAGGGCTTAACATTATGAATTCCAGTTCTATATTTAAAATTCACCTCCTAAAACCCAATAAAAAAAGGAAGAGTAATCACCTCTCCCTTAAAAAACGGTATGAAACGTTTTAACTTAAAATTCTTATTATTCTGTAATAAATCTTTGATTACTATTAATTTTCTTAGATGGAACGGTTTCTTCTAGCTCTGATCCTAGTATCATCGGCATATCTCCATCAGAAACGATAATTTTTGTATTAGGCGAATCAGCTAGTTTCATGAATGCTTCTATAGATTTATATTGTAATATCTTATTACTCAAACCTTCCGCGATAATTATCTGAGCATCTCTGATTCCTGCTGCCTCTATCCTCTTTCGTTCTGCTTCTCTTTCTGCCTCTTGCAATACAAAATCCATTCTCAAAGCACTTTGTTCTGCCTGTAGCTTTTCTTCAATTGCTCTAGCCAAATTAGGTGGTAGCTTGATACTTTTGAACAAAACTGCTTCTACAGCTATTCCCTTACCTCTTAGCACCTTATCCATATGATCTTTAATCGCAATTTCTATCTTTCCTCGCTCTCCAGTATGCATATCTTTTGCATAATATTTTGAACTGACATCCGCTATAGCTGAACGAAACACAGGAAGGATAACATTACTTTCGTAGTTCATACCTGTATTCCTCAGTAAATTGGGCACTTCTTGAGGCATTACATTATAAAGAATAGATATTTCAGCTCCAATATTCAGTCCTTCCTTCGAAGGAAGGATAAGGCTTACTTCTAAATTCTCTGTCTGTACAGGAACTTTTATAATCTTTTGTGTAAACGGATTATAAAACTTCAATCCTTCTGTGTAAGGCTTATCCACGTATTTACCTAGTTTTCTCTTCACGCCTACCTCTCCCTGTCTAACTACAGTACAGCTTGTAATGAATAAAAATCCGGTCAACAACATTAAAAAACTCGTTATCTTTTTCATATCGAACATATTTAAAAGGTTAAATAATACTATTACTATTATAAATGATACTATTACTATTACTTTTGCTTGTAGTTATAACGAATACAAATAGTATTTGTTCAATAGTTGTTTGTGTTTTTTTTTAAAACATATACAACAGTTAGCTTACATCTCAGATATGTATTTGTATGATTAGATTCTAATGGTTATTATACTTCTTTAAGACTAACTTTAGGAGATAAAAAAGTTGGTAAAACAATAATGCTCGTCAGTTCATTGAGAACTGACGAGCATTATTTAGAGTACGTTAGGCGTTTAGCTTTCTTAGGATATGGTTTTCATGACCATCTGCTTATAAAACTGAGTAATGGGATCTTCACCCTCTATAATATTAGTCAATCGGGGGAGATGCTGTGAAAAATATCGTTG
The DNA here is from genome assembly GCA_051275765.1 of Maribacter sp. Classification (GTDB taxonomy): domain Bacteria; phylum Bacteroidota; class Bacteroidia; order Chitinophagales; family Saprospiraceae; genus JAHDCE01. The sequence goes on from JBNMOV010000249.1 coordinate 6,251, forward strand.
ATTATGGACACCTTCTATTACAGTTGAAATCAACATATGCGAATACTTAAAAGAAGGATTGATGGCAAGAATCATTTCACTTACCCTCTCCACTACTCTCTTATATTTTAAAAAAGCCCCTTCTTTATTTTCTTTGTCTACCTCTCTGGTATGATACACTTTTGATGCATCAGAAATCATGATATCATACAGCTTTGACTCGTCTATATAGTTGGATGATGATTGGATGATACCTTCACAGATAATCGTAATGGCATTTTCCAATCGCTCTCTAGCATCAGATATATTGACTGTTCCAAAAACAAGTTTATACTCCATCCAACCCCAATACCAACTTGTCAGATAGAGTAGGATCTTATATTTATTCTCAAAATAACGATAAATAGAAGCCTCCGTAGAAGAGATGTGTTTGGCTAATTTCTTGAAAGTAAAATCTTCAAATCCAATTTCATTCAATAATTCTATAGAACCACTAACGATTTTTTTACCTAAATCACTAGAATCAGGATCTTTTATATAAGTATTAGGACTTACCTGAATTTTGACTGTTGATAATAACCTATCCATTGTTTTTTAATTTCACACACAAATATAATAGCATTGCTATCAATACAACTATAAAGTTGTTTAAAAATGAGGTTCTTTGACAATTTTTGCAAATTATTGATTACTATCATTCTTATCAATCACTTTAAACAACTTCTATGCGATATTAATGATCTTATTTATAGTTAGAATTTTTTTAGTCAAAAAATCGACTTATTATTTTATCATATCGATAAAAAACGTGTTATTCAGCTTAGCCAAACAACACGTTTTTTTATATGATATAAATATTAGTAATATTAATTTCCTATCTAAGAATCTTAATATCTACTTATTCATTCCTATTGATACAATTCAAATCTTCAAAAGCAAGAGTCAATCTTTCTTGAAAAACATTCTCTCCTGCACGAAGCCATTTACGTGGATCGTAGTACTTCTTGTTAGGAATATCATCGCCGTCTGGATTTCCAATTT
>JBNMOV010000250.1:0-7264 GCA_051275765.1 Maribacter sp.
TCTCATAGAGTTATTCTTTGTTCAACACAGGATAACAGAGGCTTTGTTTAGCTAGATACCAAGTATGGTTTAAATCGTTTTGATAGACGATATTTTGAATTTTCACTAAAGAAAAGCATGGACTTCCTTTCAATCAATTTTCATATAAAGGAAGTCCAATCATTTGAAGAACGTTTTGGAGCAGATGTTCCATTTAATCCCAATAAGATTTTTTCATTTTTAGTAGGAACTCCATTATGCAATGACTTCAATCTCGTATAAATAAAAATCCAATCTTGATTTGTAATACAATGCAGATAATCGAAAGTAGATAAGAAAACTTTAGAGGAGTGAACTATGTAGTAAGTCGTGCAAATAAAAAAGCAGCTATGAAAATTAATTCATAACTGCTTTTTAAATGTGACCCCGCCAGGATTCGAACCTGGGACCTACTGATTAGAAGTCAGTTGCTCTATCCAGCTGAGCTACGGGGCCATTTTATATTGCGTTGATTCGCTTGAGAACCAAATCGGCTGCAAAATTAATACTTTTATGCATTAGTCCTAATGATTTGACAACAACTTATATAATTATTTTTGTTTCCGAGGTTTTCTCTTTTTATTATCTTTATGAAAAAATCACATTATGGGTACCAAAATAACGGATATAGAGATAGAAGAAAGCTGGGAAAATGTACTAAAATATGAATTTCAACAGCCTTATTTCGCAGCTATCAAACAGGCTTTAGTTGATGAAAAAGAAGCAGAAAACGTAGTCTATCCTCCTGACAATCTGATTTTTAACGCATTTAACATCACAGCGTTCAATGATGTAAAAGTTGTGATTATAGGGCAAGATCCTTATCATAATCCATCAGAAGCAATGGGCTTATCTTTTTCTGTACCTAAGGGGATGAAAGTCCCTCCTTCCCTAAAAAGGATTTATAAAGAAATTGCTGCCGATATTGAAAATTTTGAGATTCCTAGTCATGGAGATTTGACTTTTTGGGCAGAACAAGGTGTTCTTTTGCTCAATGCCATGCTTACTGTACAGCATAAAAAGGCTGGATCTCATAAAAAAATCGGCTGGCAATCCTTCACTAATGCTGTCATCAAAAAAATATCTGATGAGAAAGAAGGCGTTGTATTTTTGCTTTGGGGGAATTTTGCGAAGAAAAAAGGAGAACTTATTGATAATAACAAACATCATATCCTATCATCACCTCACCCTTCTCCTTTAGCTGGAAGTGGATTTTTTGGGAATAAGCATTTTATTAGTACGAATGAATTATTAGAAAAGCAAGGAAAGAAGTCTATTAATTGGCAGGTATAAAGATTGATATACATTCTTTTCGTGTCCAAAAATGAGCATTAACACATGCTAACTACAATAATTGTTTTACCTTTGGTACAGAAGAAATAGAAATTATTATCAACCACAAAACCTACTTGAAGGATTAGGATGAAATTACGTTGGAAAATAGCACAGGCTGCTGAAATTAGATGGTGGCAAAATTACCTTAAGCAAAAACCTAAGGCTGACTACCTCGTTTGGAAAAAGGAATATTGGAGTAGCTTGTTTAAAGAAACTGGTGTTTCTTTAAACAATAATGATAGGATTTTAGATGCGGGATGTGGTCCTGCTGGTATTTTCATGATTTTCGATGATAATAAGGTAGATGCTGTAGATCCTTTATTGAAACAATATGAGGAAAAATTACAGCACTTTTCTCCTAAAGATTATCCTAATGTCAATTTCATAGATTCTCCTTTAGAAAAATTTAAACTGAGCCAACCTTACGATACAGTTTGGTGCCTCAATGCTATTAATCATGTTGCTGATCTTAATCTTTGTTTCGATATTCTAGCAGCATCAGTAAGACGAGGAGGAACATTGGTCTGTTCTATCGACGCACATAACCATTCTATATTCAAGCATATTTTTAGATTACTTCCTGGCGATATATTACATCCTCATCAGTACGATTTAGAAGAATATCAAAAAATGTTGACAGACAGAGGGTTTAAAATTGAAAAATCATTGCGAAAAGATAAACAGTTCTTTTTTGATTATTATGTATTGGTCGCAAAAAAATAGTTCAAGTTGCAATGCAACTTGAACTATTCATTCTATAAGAGTTATACCAATTTGAATTTATAAATTCAAATTGGTATAACTCAAAAATCTATCTCCCTACCTAATCAAGGTTACAAATCCTTTTTGATTGATTTGTACTCCAGCAGGGTCTGTATATTTAACTACGACAACATAGACTCCATTTTGTACTATTGGACCAGCATTCTTTTTTCTGCCATTCCACCCTTCGTTAGGATCATTTGTTACAAAAATCATTTCGCCCCAGCGATTCCAAATAGACATTTGAAAATTCGTCATTCCTTCAAAGAAACCCGCACCTTTAAATACTTCATTTTTACTATCATCATTTGGTGTGAATGCATTGGGGAGATAGTAAGTAACTAATAATTCTGAAATAATCCGAACAGTAGCCGTATCATAACAGCCACTTTCATGTCTGACAACCTGCATAATTTCATATTCTCCTGTTCCAAAATTATGGCTAGGATTCTGGACATATACAGGAGGAGTGCCGTCTCCAAAATCCCACTGCCAAGCTTCTGCACCTATGGATTCGTCTGTAAAAAATGCCTCTGGCTGGAAATTACTTAACATTTCTGGTGTAAATGAAAATCCTGCAATAGGTGAAGGTCTGATTTCTATCGTTGCATTATAAGGGACAGATACTACGCAGCCTATGGGAGAAGTCACATCCAATGAAACACTATAAACTCCTGATTCATTATAAGTATGGAGTGGACTAATTTCATTAGAAGTATTACCATCTCCAAAATCCCATTCAATGGTATAAGTAGAATCTATCGGAAAAGAAAGATTACCAAAAAACACGTCTTCTGGTGCACAACCTTCAAACCCATCCAAATCGATAACTAATGTTTCTGGAGCAGGGAAATAACTCAAGTCTTTTATTATAGCAGCTGTACAATCATTGGTATCTCTAATCATCAATTCTACCTCAAAATTACCTGGAATCATATATTCATATAAAGGATTTTGATCCATAGAGGTATTTCCATCTCCAAAATCCCAATTCCATTCATCTATACTTCCATCTCCGAGTGACAAATCTGTAAACTGTACAGGAGCAGCATCACAAGTATCATAAGCGAACTCAAAATCTGCCGTAATATCTGGATATACATTGATAAAAATAAATGCGGTATCATCACAAAATAATCCTGGATTTACAACAAGTGTACCTTCATAACTTCCTACTGAAGGAAAATCTACTGAAACATCTATATCTGTAGAAACAAATGTATTCCCGCCTCCAAGATCAAACGTCCATTCATAATTTTCTTCTGGTGTATTGACTACACTTTCATTAATAAAATCAAATGATAAATCACCACATACATTAACAAGATACTCCTTCTCTCCTATAATCTCATCTTCATTGATATCAGCGATTACTTGAGGAATACATTCAATTACATTAAATTGAAAATCTCTTTGAATTTCTCCTATGAGTACCCCATTTCTATATTCTTCCACACAAACACCTACTACATATTGCCCAAGAGCTGTAGGTATACCCGTTATAAAGCCTGTTACAGGATCTATCGAAACGGATGGATCGCCTCCCATTGGAAGAGAAGAAGAATAAGTAGGTGCTAAAAAGGAAACTGTATTATAAGGAGGTCCAGTTGGAGGATTAGGTTGTACTCCGTTAGGGCCAGAAGCATCTCCTGGATTTTCTTGTGTACCAACAGTGCCACCTCCTTGTAATGGCGAACAAAAAGAATAAACCAACTGATCTACTTCTGTATCAGTAGCACTATGATCAAATTCAATGAACTGTCCCGCACAAATAACAATAGGAGGGAAATCATTAAACACTGGGCTATTATTGCAAGAAGCATAAGATGCTGGCGTAATTTCAACAGAATACGTCACTCCCATATCTCCAGGGTTGACAATATTATTAATACTTTCATTCCTACAACATCTCTGATAAGCTATGGTATAAGTAAGTCCACTTGCTGGCAGATTAACATTACTTAAAGTATATGTAGCTGACTGAACACAAGGAGGATCACTTATCTGAACACAGGGATTATCATCTGGAGGTATCGAAATGATATTTTGAGGATTCGCTGTTCTCTGTTGATAAAAAGAAGAACCATCATAAATCCCAAAAAATGCAGGAGAATCATATTCGGCTCCCCCCGAATTACAATCTCTATACACTTTTAATGTAATTGTATATGTCCCATCTCCATTACAGGTATAAGTCATATCTCCTCCTATGATATGTTTTGCCGTAGATAAAACAGGGAAAACCCATATAAACGACAAAAAAAGGACGAATCGTATTAAAATTTGAAACTTGTATCTATTATTTAGCATTTTAAACGTTCATATGTTGAAGTTGTTAAAAACTACTTATTTGGCTGTAAAATTGCCTGATGAAAGAATATTTTGTTCTAAAAATGCTCACTACGCTATCGCGTCGCTCCATTTTTTGTGCATCATTCTCTTTCGTTATCCAATTTTTAGCTACAAACAGTAATTTTTAAGCAATTTCGTTGACAAAATCAAAACAAACGAGGAATATTGTCTTGCCAATTCCCTCTCCTCTATTATTAATGGCTTAATTTTACATTTTATTATGCAGACTGGTACAAAAACCAACAAATGTAAATCTAATGATTTTTCTATGCTTGATGTTGACTCACAGGATAAATTATTAAAGGTTCTGGCGGAAAGCGGACTGATTCTCTTTCCTACAGACACTATTTGGGGTATAGGTTGCGATGCTACCGACCCTAATGCCGTGGATAAAGTTTATGAACTTAAAAGAAGAGATAAGAATAAACCTCTAGTTATTCTTGTTGACGGAATGGATATGCTCAGACGGTATGTCCAGAGAGTTCATCCCAAAATAGAAACCTTATTAGAATATCATCATAGACCACTTACCGTCATCTATGAACAAGGTATAAATCTAGCTCCTAACCTACTCGCCGAAAATGGCAGTATTGGAGTAAGAATTGTCTTAGATCCTTTCTGTAAAGAAATGATTCAACGATTTGGGAAACCTGTCGTAGCGACTTCCGCTAATATCAGTGGTATTCCTTTTCCTAGGAATTATGGAGAAATTAGCTCTGACATCCTAGAAGGCGTAGATTATGTAGCCAAGGTAAAACAAATAGATCGAGATCTACTTTCACCCTCTATTATCGTAAAATTAGATAAAGATGGGGAACTTGTTTTCGTTAGAAGTTAGTTAAGAGAGCGTTCAACTTCGCCTCATTCAAATCAAAGAGGGCATGCAACAAAGCTATATAGGGATAAAAAGAGCTCCGTAGGCTAAGTCTACGCTCTCCACTCATAAAGGCGAAACCAAACGTTCTAAAATTTTAACAAAAACAAACGCTAATTCTCACATTTTAGAGTTTGTTAGAAGTTTGAGTTTTTATTTAAAAATGCCACTTTTTAGATTATACTTCGTTCCAAAAATGTTCACTACGCTATAGTGTAGCTTCGCTTTTTGTGTCTCGTTTAATCTAAAAATTGACTATTTTTTATTCTAAAAAATCAAACTCATAACAAACTCTTATTTATCTTTGGACATGGTTTTTAATATCAAGGAGGAAGAAAGGGAAATTTTCAACCTAATCGGCAAGGCTGCTGATGAGATGGGCGTAGATGCATATGTAGTCGGTGGTTATGTAAGAGATCGATTATTAGGGCGAGAATCCAAGGATATGGATATTGTCTGTATTGGTAGTGGTATCAAACTCGCTCAACATGTAGCATCTAAACTTCGCCCTCTGCCTCGTATCGTCGTCTATAAGCGATTCGGGACAGCTATGTTTAAACATAGGGATTTGGAAGTGGAATTTGTAGGAGCTAGAAAAGAATCTTATCGACAAGATTCGAGAAATCCTATAGTGGAGGATGGTACATTGGAAGATGATCAAAATAGAAGGGATTTCACGATCAATGCATTGGCTGTTTCGTTGAATGAAAAAGGACATGGCGAAATAATCGATCCTTTTAATGGTATTTATCATCTAGAACAAAAGATGCTAAAGACACCACTAGAACCTAGCAAGACTTTTTCTGATGATCCTTTGAGGATGATGAGGGGTATTCGTTTTGCTACACAACTGAATTTTGAAATCAATTCAGCTACCTTGGCTTCCATTGCCAAGAATAAGAATCGTATCAGGATCGTATCCATGGAACGAATCATTACAGAATTGAATAAAATTATTCTTTCTCCTAAGCCTTCTGTTGGTTTCAAACTGTTATTTGATACTGGATTGTTGCAGCTCTTTTTTCCTGAAATGACTGCCTTATATGGTGTGGATTATAAGGAAGGAAAAGGACATAAAGATAATTTTTATCATACGCTAGAGGTGCTCGATAATATCTGTAAGAATACGGATGATCTTTGGCTACGATGGGCGGCTATCTTGCATGATATCGCCAAGCCTCCTACCAAAAGATTTGAGGCTCAACATGGCTGGACTTTTCATGGTCACGAAGTCGTAGGTGCAAGAATGACTTCTAAGATTTTCAGAAGATTGAAATTGCCTATGGATCATAAAATGAAGTTTGTCCAGAAGATGGTCAGGCTGCACCTTCGTCCTATTTCATTGACTAAGGAAAATATTACGGACTCTGCTATCAGACGTTTATTATTTGATGCAGGAGATGATATTGATAAACTTATGATTCTCTGTGAGGCAGATATTACTTCTAAAAATAAGAAGAAAGTCAAGCGTTACCTTAGTAACTATGAACTGGTGCGTGAAAAGCTAAAGGAAATAGAGGAAAATGATAAAATTCGTAACTGGCAGCCACCGATTACTGGAGAAATTATCATGGAAACCTTTGGTATCAATCCTTCTAGAGAAGTTGGAGAAATAAAAAATGCCATCAGGGAAGCTATTCTGGATGGAGTGATTGCTAATGATTATGATGCAGCATTTGGCTTCATGCTGAAAAGAGGAACTGAATTGGGATTGAAACAGCTTTTAGCTGATTAGTGAAACGAATTCAATAACATGAGCCATTATGCTTGTTCTTTTTCCCTCTAAAGAATTACTACCTATTCTGGCTCAATTTATTAAATACGTTTCACTAAGGGATGGCGAATAAATAACTGTCCGTTTTGACTTCATCTTTTTGCACTATGCTGCGTTGGCAAAAACCTTATTACGCTAAGGCGTAACGC